>JBCQUZ010000024.1:0-31568 GCA_047173645.1 Rikenellaceae bacterium | reverse complement strand
GGTCAAAGTTTTCAGATCTCAACTACGTGGGGTGAGGGATATACCTTTCTTTATTTTTAGACTAACTAAACTTTTTGCTTAAAATATTTCTCTCCACTGGAATTTCGGATTGATCCCTTTTTAAATCCTCCGCCACACTCACCCTTCCAAAACAAAAGGTTCGACCTGCATTATTGCCGATCGAACCCTATTTGCTGGATGATTTTGAACTCTATTTTCCTGAATCCAAATACCACTTACCATCTATATTCTTGAGCTTACTTCTTTGACTATCAACCTTGTCGTTGCCATAGATATAATCAAACGACACGGTTGCCGACAAACCATCTTCGCTGATAACCTCTTCGCCGATCTCGTAACCCTTAACGCCACCATTTTTATCAAACTCTGGCTTTACATAACGATCAAACATCTTGACCATCTTCTCTTTATTCGTTTTTAGCTTCTCTGCGTCGTCTACCGAGAAATAAAACAAATCTACCGCTGTTTCATAATCCTCATTCATCATACACTTTGCATACTTCTCGACAACAGCCGAAGGGGTCGACGATGATGAGCACGACACCATACACACAAAAGCAAATACTACAGATAGTAGTGTAAAAAACTTCTTCATAATGATATTTTATTAAAATTAGTATATAATAAACAAAAATATACAAAAGATACCAAACAAACAAATATAAGCAAAAAAATTATACCTTTGTTCTATGACATTTACAAATCAACCATACACGAGCGTTGCCTTTTCGGGTTATCGCACATCGAAAATTCTCCATTCGTCGAGTGATAGCCAAATAATCAGCTCTATAGAAAACAAGCTCCTCTACACAATAGAGACTCTATATCACAGAGGCGCTCGCCTCTTTATATCGGGAGGTTCCACAGGATTCGACACTCTCGCAGCCTTTGCTGTACTAAAATCAAAATCGACAAGGTGTGATATTTCACTCACCTTAGCGCTCCCCTTCGAAGGGCACGACGCACAATTTTCACCTCGCCAAAAGGCTAATTTTCGTACTATCGCAAATGGCGCGGATCAAATCATATATGTATCGCAACAATATCACGATCGCGCATATCTCGATCGCAACAAATATATGCTTCGCAACTCTTCGACTCTAGTCTGTTATTTCGATGGTCAGCGCGGAGGCACAATGTACACCACAAATCGCGCCCTCAACATGGGACACGAAATTATAAACCTCTGCGAAGGGTATCAAATAAAAAGGAACGATACGCAGTTATTACTATTTTAAAGAGTGATTATTTGGCACAAAATAAATAATGTCAATCTCGGGATTTACGATACATGTAACCTCGGTGGGGTTCAAATGGCACAGCCATTTGAAAAATTTTGAGAGAGATAGGATTATTTCCAAATAAATTTGGAAATAATCCTATCTCTCTCAAAATTTTAGAGCTGAAAGCTCTATCCCCCCATCCGCTATATAAAACTGCCCGTGCGGCTCGCACCGCCCGCCGGCGTGAGGCAGACCAGCCTTACACTACGGCATTTTGAAAATCACCCTTCTATCCTAAAACAATACTCTATCGACCTTCGATTCTCAACCTTTGTCCGACTGATAGTTTATCGGCATTGCGCAGACCATTCCAGTTCATGATTTGGCGCACGGTGACTCTATATTTTCGAGCTATGGCACCCAAAGTTTCGCCACTACGCACGGTATGGATTGTGTTACCCATATCGCTTTGTGCCTTTTTAACCACTACGGGGTCGATATATTGCTTTAGATATGTTGAATCCTTGGCATGTATCTCCGCCTCATTTTCAATATATTTAGTTACATATCTTTGTGGCAAACGTAGCGAATACTCTTTTGTGGTGGCTGGAATTATATCTTTACGATATTGAGGATTTAGATCTCGAAGCACCTCGATTGGGATCTCCAAAGTCTCGGCAACTTGACCTAAGTGCATAAGTTTATTGACCTGTATGGTGTCGGTGGCGAGTGGAAGTGGCGATTCAAGAAACTCCACACCATGTAATTTATGATACGCATAGGCATATGTTGCACCAATAAAGGCTGGTACATATCCGCGTGTTTCGCGAGGTAGATAGTAGTAAATATCCCAAAATGTTCCACCCTCTTTGATTCCAGCACGCGCTAGAGCTTTATTGACATTTCCAGGCCCACAGTTGTAGGCAGCAATGGCAAGGCTCCAATCGTTGTATATGTCGTATAGATCCGACATAAATGCACAAGCCGCCTTGGTTGCCTCTTCGGGGTGGCAACGCTCATCGACCAAAGAGTTGATCTCTAACCCATAGCTCTTACCCGTAGAGGGCATAAATTGCCACAACCCCACAGCTCCAGCCTTCGATACCGCAGTCGACGAGAGAGCCGATTCAATTACAGGCATAGCTCGTAACTCGACAGGCAGACCATGATTTATAAGCTCCTCTTCGACCATCGGGAAGTAATATTGCGACAGCGACATGATGCGATTTATCGTGCCATATCGAGTATTTATATATCGCGAAATATAGCTCTTAACGATCGAATTATAGGGTAAATTGATAGGCGACACCAAATCCATAAGTCTGCGCGATAACACAGAATCAGGTATAGAGCTAATATCAACTTCTACATCTCCTTCGGTGGGGATGGCAATAAAATTTTCGAAAAAATTAGAGTATTGATCCATCTTAGATCTTTCGCGCCACACCGCGAGCAGAGAGTCGATTTGATCTATCGTAAAATCGAGAGTTAACGATTTGCGATATGCCACAGAGTCAAACTCCTTAGGTTCAACCTCTTCACTGGACTCCGACACAACAGCCTCCGACTCTTCTACAGGTGGAGGAGTTACCTTTCCTCCGTGTGAGTTTTTCGATTTTTTGTGCTCTTCGGCACGCTCCTCCTTTGCAAGTTCGCGCTTCTCGCGCCACGATAACTTTTCGCCACTAGCTATAGTGGTAGGTATGGTGGCAATGGTTAGAAACGCCACCAAAAATATATTAAGTTTGTTCATACTAAAATTTCAGGTTTATATTAAACCCATAAGTCATACAATCCTTCTTCATCGATTGCGAATAGTCGCTCCTAATCATAGGGTCGATATTCATTGTTAAATCATCTGAGATGTCATAATCTCGCAAGTGAGCATCCACATGAGCATCAATAACTTGGAGGATATATAATCCAGCTGTCATAATGATACACAAATCGCGGTTACGCCTATAGCTATTGCGCAGGCTTTTGAGGTATGCCGCCGTGTAGCGACCTCCAAATTCATCTGCCGAAGCGCCATCATAATCATCGGGGTTTACGTCGTAGTCATATCGCAAAGCATATGCCTTTTTGAATCTAACGTAACCTCTATTGTTCCAATCTATTACATATATCATCGTGGCAAAACCTCCCACCACAAATGGCAGTTTCCAATAGCTTCCATTATATATTTGACCCGCTCCAGGGCAAATCATCGCAAGGGTTGTCGCCTTCTTCACGCTCGACACATCGTTGGTCGAGTAGTTCACCGCAGCATCTCCCAAAAAGTAGATGTATGATGCCGCCATAGCTCCCATGTATAGTTGGCGACGGGTATTGCTCTTAATCATTTGACCTTGAAGAGCATCTATTTCATCATCGCGCTGAAGATTTGTGAGGGTCATCTCATCATACTTCTCTTTGAGGGGTTGATATTTTTTATTCTCATTCACATAAAGAGCTATCGACGCACCTAGTGTTCCATACAGAATCGGAAGTTTCCAATATTGCTTATTGTAGATTTGACCATATCCAGGCAACACTGCCGCAGTCCAACTCATTGCCGACAAAGATGTTGAGTCGCTAAACAACCCTAATCTCTTCTTCTCCCTATCTTTTGCCAAAGGCTCCACCCTCTTAGCTGTCGATGCCATAAGTGAATCCACAACTTTTGTTTCGATCAACAAAGTATCAGCAACCAAGATATGCGAAGAGTCAACTCTTTGAACAAGCATAGAGTCTGCAATTTGAGCGCGCAGAGAATCTATCATCAAAGAGTCCGCCGCCGACAACGCCATAGAGTCACTCTTCGACCCCACAAACATACCTCCGCTAACGGTGGTTCGATTGCCTCGCTTGACCCCCTGAGCCGAGGTCGAGACAAAGCTCATGAGCATAACCACTAGGGTTAATATGTTAATTACCTTTAATATATTTACTCTCTTCAACATCATCTATACATTACTCAATCTACCTTATACATTACTCAACTTGCTTATAAAGCTCTCGATTTCGGTGTCATCGTCAAACTCAATAACAATACGTCCACCACCCTTTTTACCACGTTTGATAGAGATATTATCGGAAAATACACCCTCTAACTTCTCGACCAATCGAGCATAGCTTTCGGGATAATCCTCCTCTGCTGGGTGGTTTTGCCCATCCTCTTGCGATTGATCCTCTTGTTGCGACTGATCTTCGGTCGATAGCAAATCTACATCGCCTTGTTGCATAGCTCGTGCCAACTCTTCGGTTTGGCGCACTGTGAGCGAAAGTTCTACCACCTTGTCGAGCACAACAACTTGTTTGGCAAGATCTTCGATTCCCACCAACGCTTTAGCATGTCCCATAGTTATAAGATCCTCCTTGAGTGCTAATTGCACACGCTCCGATAGCTTTACAAGGCGAAGGTAATTAGCCACCGTTGGGCGCTTCATACCCACCAATTGAGCCAATGACTCTTGGGTGATTCCACACTCGTCAATAAGGCGTTGCATACCAAACGAGATCTCCATAGGGTTGAGATCTTCGCGCTGAAGGTTTTCGACAAGCGCCATAGCGTGCAACCTCAAATCATCCACTTCGCGAATATAGGCTGGGATAGTTCTAAGCCCCGCTCGTTGAGCCGCACGCCAACGTCTTTCGCCACTGATGATGGTGTAGCTTTCACCTTCGCGCATAAGGGTTATAGGTTGAATAACACCCAATTCGCGGATCGAATCGGCAAGCTCCGAGAGTTTATCATCGTCAAATTCGCGACGAGGTTGGTTGGGGTTTGGTTTGATATTAGGGATCGCCACCTGCGCCATATCGTTGTTTGGCAGGTGGTTCTTAGGTTCGGCTATGGTGTCGGACGATGTGAAGATTGCATTTAATCCTCGCCCGAGACCCTTCTTTTGCTTTATCATTATTGTTGTTTTTTAGCTTTCACGCGTTCCCTCTTCAAAAACTCCTTCGCCAAGCTAAGGTAGTTGTTGGAGCCCACCGCTGCCGCATCATACAAAATCACTGGTTTGCCGTGCGAGGGTGCTTCACCCAATCGTATGTTGCGTTGGATAACAGTCTCATACGCCAACTCAGTGAAGTGTTCGCGCACCTCTTCGACCACTTGGTTATTGAGTCTATTGCGCATATACATCGTCAACACAAAGCCATTGATTTCGAGCGATGGGTTGAGTCCACTCTTCACAATCTTTATGGTATTTAGCAATTTACTGATACCTTCGAGCGCCAAATATTCGCACTGCACTGGGATCAACACCTCGTCGGCGGCGGTGAGCACATTGACCGTGGTGTAGCCCAACGATGGGGAGCAATCTATAAACACATAGTCGTAATCTGCCCTCACTTCGTCGATAATATCTTTGATGCGAAAGTGTGCTCTCTCCATCTTGGCGAGCTCCGTGTCGGCCGCCACCAGATCAATACTCGAAGGCAAGAGCCACAGTTTTTTAACGTATGTGCACTTTAATATAGTATCTTTAGGCGAACATTCGCCAATAATTGCTTCGTAAATTCCTTCGGCATTGATGTCGAACCCTAGACCCGATGTTGCGTTGGCTTGGGGATCGGCATCTACAATAAGCACCTTTTTGCCCAAAATGGCAAGTGATGCAGCGAGGTTTATGGCGGTTGTAGTTTTACCCACACCACCTTTTTGGTTTGCTAATGCTATAACTTTGGACATAAAAATTCTACTTCAAGTTCGTACCAGTGCAAATTTAGTCAAATTATATGAATATACACTACACCTACAAAAAAAATCGTTATCTTTGGGGTGTAAATCTACAACATAAGTTCTAAAAATTTGGAACACCCCCTTTTTTATTTTTTGTTAATTTGAATTAAAAGTTGATATGAGCGATCAAATACCACAACCAGACAATATCGAACCAGGCAATATCGACAACTCTCGCACCAACGAGAATAAGACCAAAGATTCACATAATAATGAGACCAAAGATTCTCGCACTCCCAAAACTCGCATAGGTGTTTGGAGCGGAGATTTCCCAACAACAGTAGATCTTCTATCTATTTTGGGTATATTCCTTGTGGCTCAAATAATCTCGATCGCCATAACCTACTTTTTGGGCTATAGCTTCGACCGCACTGCTATCTCTAGCACCGACGACATAATCAAACAGATGGCTCAAGCAGATGCTGGAATGTTTTCGCTCGTTAGCTACTCCATAACGATGACCATAACAATTATCGGAGCCCTTGCTCTGCGCTTTTTTAGGGGCGGGAAATCTCCCATCGCAAAGTTCTCGATACTTGGATTCAACCCCTCGGTATTGCTGTGGGGGATGTTACTGTTGATCTCGATTGCGGTGATTTTCGATCCACTAATGAAGCTACTGCCTCCAACACCCGAACTATTTGGACGCGGATGGGCTATGGTTCTCACTCTGACGGTTGTAGCTCCTATTGCCGAAGAGTTTTTGTGTCGAGGCATAATCCTCGAATCGGTGCGCGCCAAGAGTGGTGTGTGGGCGGCGTGTACGGTGTCGGCGCTGTTTTTTGCGGTGTTGCATATGCACCCTACAACGGCTCTTAATGCGCTGATTGTTGGGCTTATGTTGTCGTATTTGTATATCCGTACAGGATCACTTTTTGCCCCAATAATTCTTCACTCATTTAATAATGCGTTGGCATATATGTTGGTGTGGTTGGGTTACGAAGATGTGACATTGTGGGAGATCGTGTCGGGCAACAAAATAATCTATTTTTCGATCTACGCATTAGCTCTTGTAATGTTCACAGCATCGCTCATAAAGATCATCCGACAACTCACTCGCATCAAAAAAGCGAGGGAATTACCTATCTCTAATACCATCAACAATAAATAAATTTAATATTTATGCAGATTCAAATGCAATAAAACCAATAAAAAACGTTAATTTTGCAGACGTATGAATCTGAGAATTGCCTTTATTGTAGCCATCACACTCGCAATTTCGAGCTCGTGTAGAGAGTTGCCCCTGAATTTCGGAGGCGACAAGATCCTTGCATCCGTAGGCGACAAGACACTTAGACTCAGCGATGTATGGGTCAACTCAGCAGATGGTATGTCTCCCGAAGATAGCGTGTCATTTGTGCGCCACCAAACCGAAAGATGGATCCAAAATAGTGTGAAGTTGCAAGAATCGGAACGACTCTTCGCCTCATCGTCTAACGATGTCGACGCCTTGGTCGAAGAGTATCGCAACACCTTAATGGTCAAAAAGCTAGAAAAGAATCACATCAGCCAAACAATCGTACCTCCAATCGAGGATGAACAAATCGAAGAGTATTACACCCAAAATGGCGAAAACTTCCGCCTCAACACCCGCCTAGTCAAGGGTCGAATTGTTATACTCCCCAAAGATTATAAAACCCCCAAAGAGATCAAAACCCAAATGGAGACTATTGCCGACAAAAAGGGGGGTGATTTCAAATCTATTTGCGAAAAGAGTGGCGTGGAACTTATCGAGTTCACAACTTCGTGGGTGGAGTATGGCGATTTTATGAATAGATTGCCAATTGTGAGGAGTGGAGATTATTCGGAATATACCGATGCGTTGGGCGAAGTGCACCAATTGGATGGTCGTAATCACATCTATTTCTTTCAATTTATCGACGTGTTGAACATTGGAGATACCGAACCAATCGAAAGAGTTAGAGAGAAAATTTTATATATCCTAAATAACAAAAATCAAGCGGAGCTACTCAAAAAATATGACTCGTTGTTGATGCAAACCGCCATAAACAAGGGCTATATTCGCAACTATACGATCTCCGACAAAGAATAATAACACAATAGAAATAAGAAACATAAATAAGAGATGCTTAGAAAAATAATATTTACACTCTGTGCGCTAATATGCGTGGTAGGAACATCGACAGCACAAGAACAAGATCAAAAACAGGAGCAAGGACAACGATATGTGTTAGACAAAGTTATCGCAGTGGTTGGAAACTCACCGATCCTCTATTCGGAGGTTAAGATGAACGCCGAACAACTTATCGAGCGTCGTCGCTCCGAAGGCTATACATTGGATCGAGACCCTATGAATGAGGTGCTCGAAAACCTTATGGAGCAACGTTTGTTGGCGGCTCAAGCGCGCATAGACTCAGTAAGCATAAATGTTATTGCTGTAAATTCACAAGTGTCGGATCACGTCAATGCGATGGTCGAGGCGGCAGGAGGCATAGCCGCAGTGGAGCGAGAGCAGAGCATGAAACTATTTAATCTTCGCGAAAACTTACGCGTGAAGTACGAAGAGCAAGCCTACGCATCGGGTATGAGATATGAGATCATTGGCGATGTTGTGATTGTCCCTGGCGAAGTAGAGAAGTACTACAATAATATCCCCAAAGATGAACTTCCACTCGTAGGAGATCAATACACGTATGCTCAAATCACTAGACTCCCCACATCTATCGACGAGGCGAAACGTCGCGTAAAGGAGCGACTCCTCGAAATGCGTGGACGTGTGATTAGAGGCGAGACTCGTTTTTCGATCTTGGCACAGATGTATTCGGTAGATCCAGGTTCGGCATACAAAGGGGGTGAGATGTCGCCACAACCCTCTTCGGCGTTTGTTGCTCCATTTGCCGAGGCGTTGGAGGGGTTGCGCCCTGGACAGGTGTCGGAGATTGTGGAGACAGAGTTTGGATTCCACATCATCGAACTTATCGACAAATCGGGCGATCTGTACCATTGTCGCCACATCCTTTTACGCCCGACATATACCACCGACGAACTTAGTGAGCCAACTCAATTCTTGGATAGCATACTTGTCGAAATCAAACGCGATTCATTAAGTTTCGAGATGGCAGCGAAGCTCCACTCTGACGATAAAAGCTCGAAGATGAATGGCGGTATCGTTTCGAACCACGATTTGTTGCAACGCTACAATGCCAACGATCCAAAGCTAACGGTAACTAAATTTTTGAAGGAGGATTTCGGAGCGCGTGGCTATAAGAGCATCGACGATTTTACGGCTCTCAGCAAACTCAGCGTGGGAGAGATCTCGGCTCCATTCGCAACCGAAGATATGGTGGGTAATCAAATGAGTAAGATTGTGAAGTTGGTAGAGATTATCCCTGCCCATTCGGTATCGTTGGAGTTAGACTACCTCAAAATCGAGGAGCTAGCGTTGGAGGATAAAAAGAAAAAGGTACTTAAAGATTGGATGACAGAGTATATCGAAAGGATGTATGTCTTTATAGAGCCCGAATATAGAAGCAACGACTTTGATAATAAAGCATGGTTAAAATAGAGAAGTAAATTATCTATAACAGGTTATTTTAAAAGATACATATAATATAAATGCGCAAGATATTATCAATAATAATTATCGTTCTTCTAGCCTCATCGCTCTTTGGACAAGTGGGCAAAACCCCCTCGTCCGAGGAGAGTGCACCCAAAAAGGAGCTTATCGACATAAAGGCGAATTTGGTATATCCTCACAAATTGGGTCCCGATTCTACGGTGCTCTGTTTGGTGGGAAACTTCGCAGCGCAACACAATGGCGCGGTGATTACGGCAGATAGTGCGGTTAGATATGGCGACGATAGAATTGATTGCTTTGGCAATGTGCTCATCAACAAAAATACCACATATGCCTATGCCGATCGCGCAGTGTATAATGGCGCGAAGAACGAAGTGACATTATATTCGCTAATCATCAAGGTTATAGATGAAGATGTCACCCTCTATACATATGGCTTTACATTCAATACGCTCGACAATATAGGAACATACTCCGACGGAGGTGTGGCATTCAATAAAGATAGTAGCCGCCTGGAATCTATTCGCGGATATTACTATGCGGATACGAAGGATATTATAGGTGTGGAGGATGTCGAGATCTACACCTCGGATTATGAGGTTAAGGGCGATTCGGTGCGTTACAATATGCAGAACGACTATGCGGAGTTTTTCGAGAACACCAATATCTGGACCTCGAAGGGCGAATATCTATATACCGATGCCGGTAATTACGATAAGAGCCTCGCGCGTTTTTCATTTTCGAAGGATGGATATGTACTTACCGAGGAGCAGGAGATATGGAGCGATTCATTGGAGTATTTCAGAGATCGCGAAGAGGTGATCCTACGAAGCAATATTCAGATCGACGACACCACAAATAAGATCTTGATATATAGCGACTATGCTCAATATTGGGGCGATATAGAGAAGGTATTTTTGACACGCAATCCATCCGTTGTAAATTATGATCCCGAGCAACAAGATTCACTGTTTATGCGCGCCGACACCATGATCCTCACAACCCATACCTACGACCCTATCGAGTATCAACGAGAGGCTAAAGCGGTAGCCGAGGCTGAAGAGGCAGCACGCCTAGCGGAGCAACAAGCAACGGCACCCTCTCAAACACCAAGTGGAGGAGGTGGCAACCAACAATCAAACGATAAAGGTGCAGGAAGAGGCGGAGATAGAGGCGATCGTCGAGGCGAAAAAGGTGGTGGCGATAATAGCCACGATCATGATCACGACCACGACCACGCCTCTGAAAACTCAGAGGCGAGTGACTCCCTCACTTTAGAGGGGAGAGATTCTCTAGCTGTAGACTCTCTTCAACTAGATAGTCTCCAGCTAGATAGTCTCCAAGCAACCCTCTCGCCCAAGGAGCTTAAGGCTCTCGAAAAGGAGAATGCGCGCAAAGCCAAAGAGGAGGCAAATAAAATCAAGGCTGAGGAGAGGCGAAAAAAGGCAAATGCAGCATCAGCAGCGAGATTAGAGAAGAGAATTGCAATTATTGATGCCCAAAAAGCACGCGCCGCACGTGCCGAGGCTAAGCGTCAAGATAAGATCCGCACACGTATGGAGCGCAAGGGTAAAACATATACCCCACCTGCAAGTGTCACTGATTCAATCAATTCACCAAAAGGTGGCGATTCATTATCATTAGCTATAGATTCGCTAGATTCATTGATCCTAGCAGATTCTTTATTGTTGCAAGACTCTCTAGATAGCATTGCGCGTCTCGATTTGGATAGTGTATATAGGGTTATTGTGGGGTATCGCAACACCAAGACATTCCAAGGCGAACAACAAAGTATTAGTGACTCGATGAGTATAGATTCACGAGATTCGACGCTACACCTATATATTAATCCATATATGTGGAATGGTCGAAACCAAATATCGTCGGAGGTGATGGATATTTACTCTAGCGAAGGGAATCTCCAAAAGGCGGTTTTCTCGGGAGGTAACCCAATCATGGCGAGCGAAATAGATACGTCACACTACAACCAAGTGGCGGGCAAAACCATAACATCGCACTTTGTGGATAATGCCCTCGTGCGCAACGATGTCGATGGTAATGTCCAGACAATCTACTTTTCGGAGGATGAGAACACCAAAGAGATCACAACAATGGTATATGTCGAGAGTGGATCGGCAACCTTCTACTTTGTAGATCAAGAGTTGGAGGGTATAACCTACCGTGCACAACCTTCATATACATTCTATCCGTTGGATCTTATCCCCGAGAGTCAACCCACAAGGTTGGAGGGTTTCGTGTGGAATGAGAAGGCTCGTCCAACTCGACGTGACTTTATGGATCGCGTGCGTCGCCCCTCTATTCGAACAGAAAAGGAGGCGCTTCTTCCTCCACAGTTCCCTATCCAACGAGATCTATTTATCGACATCGAGAATTTGGTGAACGATAAAATTTGGATGGATCGCACCGATGTTGTGAACCAAACCACCGAAGAGTGGTTGGAATCTTTGGGATTCAAGAGCGGACAACCTCGAACAGAACCTATCCGATAATAAGACCCGATAATAATTGACCCTTTTGTTGTAATTAACCCTATTGTTGTAATGAAAAGAGATAATAGCCACGAAATATTCCCTTTGGTCAACACCCAAGGCGAAGTTATAGGCTCTGCAACGCGCGGAGAGTGTCACAGCGGATCTATGTTGTTGCACCCTGTTGTGCATCTCCATATCTTCAACTCTATGGGCGATATATACCTTCAACGTCGCCCTGCATGGAAGGATATACAGCCCAATAGATGGGATACAGCGGTGGGAGGACATATTGATTTTGGAGAGTCGCCAATCGAGGCTCTACATCGCGAAGCTGGCGAAGAGTTAGGGGTGGTCGATTTTGTGCCACATCACCTTGTGTCGTATGATTTCCGCTCAGCTGTGGAGCACGAATATGTGCATGTCTATTACACCCATTATGATGGGGCGATAAATCCAACGGATGAACTTGATGGTGGTCGATTTTGGAGTATAGATGAGATATACGAAAATATCGAAGGTGATCTATTCACCCCAAATTTTATCTCCGAATTTTTGACATATCTAGTAAAACGATAGTTTTATTCCTATAATCAGCGTTTATAGTTTTTTAATCTCTCTTCACCTCATATTAACATACAAGCAACAACTCTATAATAACCAAGCCATATCTTTGCCGACGTAAAATATAAACAAATTTTATTTAATCAAAGATGAAAAAATTTACAAAATCAATTATGTTTGTTGCTTTGGCTTTGGCAACAGTGGCTTGTAACAGTGACCTAAACGAGAATGAGGGAGCTGATAATAACCAAGAGCAAAATCAAGAGCAGGAGCAAGAGGTTACACCTGAGGATGAGGATGTCGTTGCTCAAGCGAAGTATATCTTCTACTTTATTGGTGATGGTATGTCAGCTACACAGCTAAACTTGGCTGAGGCTGCAATGAACTACTCTACGTTCGCTACCGAGGCTGCATCGCAAACAAGATCAACAACAGTTGGTATTGGCGATCTTAACATGCGCTCATTCCCAGTGACTGGTATGATTACTACACACGCGGCAAATCGCTACATCACATGTTCTGCGGCAGCGGCTACTGCACTAGCAACAGGCGAGAAGACAAATATTGATTTTATCTCGGTATCATCTGAGGATGGCGAGACTGCACTCCCAACAATTGCTGAGCGCGCAAAGGCGGCAGGCATGAAGGTTGGTATCGTATCGAGCGTTTCTATCGACCACGCTACACCAGCTTGTTTCTATGCTCACACAGGTTATCGTGATAACTACAAGGTTATCGGTGACCAACTTATCGAGTCTGGTTTCGACTATTTCGGAGGAGGTTCACCACGTTGGAACAAACATGGAGCTAGTTCGAACCTCGATGCACGTAATGCGTTCGTAGCATCAGCAGAGACTGCAGGGTTCGATTTCGTATATACTAAGGCTGGATTCGAGGCTCTTACAAGTGCATCGACACCTGTTATCGCAACACTTAATATGTTGGGTAACGACTCTGATATATACTCAGCAGACTCATTCGCTCTTCCATACTCAATCGACATCAACAACTACACCCTATTCAACAATGGCGAGAATGACATCACACTTGCTCAATTTACCGAAAAGGGTGCCGAGGTATTGATGAACGACAATGGATTCTTTATGATGGTTGAGTCGGGTAAGATCGACTGGGCTTGCCACGCAAACGACGCTGTGACAACGGCTTACGAGACTGTAGCTTTCGACGAGGCTATCGGTAAAGCGATCGAGTTCTATAACAAATATCCAAACGAGACACTTATCGTAGTGACTGGTGACCACGACACAGGCGGTCTAACACTTGGTTTTGCAGGTACGAGCTACGAGAGCTCATTCGATCTTTTGATGGAGCAAAATATCTCATACTCTCTATTTGCTTCGGGTTATAAATCTACATATTCATACTCATGTAGCTCATCGACTCCTTATGTTGATGTTGCAGCTGACGCAGATTTCACTGCTGCATTCACAAGCGCATTTTCTTACGCTACAGAAAAGTTAGGTCTTGTTGACACAATGGATGATAGCGGTGATTTCAGCGCTTCATACTCTAAGAATGTTGATAGCAATGGCAACACAGTAGGTTCATTCGATACTATGTCTGACGCTGGAAGCTACGAGGTTTCGGACTACGAGGTTAGTTTGTTGATGGAGTCATTCTACCAATCGGTAAGTGGCAACAAATACAACTCATTCAACTCAGACGATGTCTACACATACCTTATGGATTTCGATGGTTACGATCCATTCACAACAACTTGTTTGACAATCCTTTGCAACAAGGCAGGTATCGAGTTCTCGACATATGCTCACACAGCAGTCCCAGTCCCAGTATTCGCAATGGGTGCAGGATCAGAGATCTTTACTGGTTACTACGACAACACCGATGTACCTAAGAAGATCAGCGAGGCAGCAGGTCTTGATCTATAGATCGTAACACCTGAGTGTAACTATATAATTTTAGCTTACAAATCGCATAAAAATTATTACATTTGTAGCGCCATCTCGATCACAATTCGAGAGGGCGCTACCCTATTTAATCAAAAACAATGACAAACAAAAAAGAGTTGTGCTTCGTTGCGGTGGTGATTACGGCTATCATTGCACTTTGGTTCCTACCCACAGGGTTCGAAAATCCAGAACTACTGAAAAATAACATCTACGAAAAGGCGGTGGTTTTGTCTGTAGACAACAGCGACGTGGAGAATATCACGGTGGTATCTATCGGCACCCAACGCCTCGAATTAGAGATCAGATCGGGAAAGTTCAAGGGCGAGGTGGTAAAATCGCGCAATGTGTTGTTGGGCAACAAACAACGAGATAAGATCTTCGAAGTTGGAGATCGTGTTCTAGCCATCGCCAAGGTCGATAACGACCACACAAAGATCTTCGATGCTCGCGCTGAGGATTACTATCGTCAAGATCTTGCCCTCGTTCTGGTCATCGCATTTGCCATATGCCTAATAATCTTTGCAGGCAAAACGGGAGCTAAGGCTGGAGTGTCGTTTGTATTTACGGCTCTTGCGTTTTGGAAACTCTTGATCCCTGCTCTACTCAAGGGTTATTCACCTCTGTTTGTATCTATTGGGGTTGTGTTTATCACCACGCTGGTTATAATTTTGTTGGTGGGAGGGATCTCTCGTAAAGGGTTCGTTGCCCTCTCGGGTGCTATGTTGGGGGTTATTACAACCGCTGGGTTGGCTCTTCTTTTTGGATATTACTTTAAGATTCCTGGTACGGTTCAAAACTATGCGGAGTCGCTGATGTATATAGGTTATGCGAATTTGAACTTCTCGGAGATGTTTATCTCGTGCATCTTTATCTCCTCAGCAGGCGCGGTGATGGATGTGGCGATGGATATTGCTGCGGCACAAGATGAACTGTCGGCAAATGCTCCGCACCTCACTACTCGAAATTTAATCCGTTCGGGACTTAATATCGCATCACCTGTTGTGGGAAGTATGACAACGACGCTTTTGTTTGCCTATTCGGGTAGCTTTATGTTTGCTTTTATGGCATTTATGGCACAAGGGGCACCGTTCGAAAGCATCATAAATCGAGGCTATATCTCTGCCGAAATTCTCCACACGATGGTCGGTAGCTTCGGACTTGTTTTGGTCGCCCCCATAACAGCAGTTATAGGCGGATACATCTACAAATTCAACCACAAAGCAACAATATAAGGCAGCTCCGCGGGGAGCACCCCGCCCGACGGAGTCAGACCAGCCTCTCCGCCCTCCCCTCCTAAACAAGCACTTTTGCCAAAAAGTGCGCAGGAGGGCGGCAAATAAAAGATTTGCAACAAGTACCAACAGGCACGATATTTGCCCCTCAACACTTCGTAACTTTTAAATATTACGATTATGAAAAAGCACAAGTGTACAGTATGTCAATACATCTATGACCCCGAGGTGGGCGATCCCGAAAATTATGTCAACCCAGGAACTCCATTCGAAGAGTTGCCCGAAGGGTGGCTCTGCCCCGTGTGTGGCGAATCTAAATGGGCATTTGAAGTTGTCGAAGATTAAACCCATAACCTCACTACGCCATGTCACAAATCACACCACGGGATCTCCCCTACGCATACAATGCTCTCGAAGGGGTGCTCTCTGCCGAGACACTCACCTTCCACCACGATAAACACTACATGGGATATATCAACAAGCTCAAGGAGCTAATTGTCGATACCCCCTTTGCAAATATGTCTATCGAGAAGATAATGCTCCGCTCGTCGGGCGCAATATTCAACAATGCTGCGCAAGTTGTAAATCACGAATTTTACTTCGATCAATTCTCCCCACAACCCCAACTAGAGCCCTCAGGGCAGTTGCTAGATGCCATAGTAGCAAAGTTCGGAGGGTTCGAACAACTCAAAAGCCGAATGCACGAAGCCGCCCTTTCGCTCTTCGGTTCGGGGTGGGTATGGTTGGTCGAGGAGTTCGACGGCAAGCTATCGATCATGAGTGAGGCAAACGCTGGCAACCCTCTTATCCATGGTTCCAAACCTCTTCTCACCATCGACGTATGGGAACACGCCTACTACATAGATTATCGTAACAATCGCGCCGAGGCGGTAGATATGTTTTGGAACGCGGTAGATTGGGCTGTTGTGGAGCAGAGATATTAATATCCCCACTATCGCTTAGTTTTGAGCGATAATATATGCCACGTCACCCCCACTCCAATTGCAAACAATAGGAGTTGCGCCCACAAAACGCCTTCGACAACCCAACGAATGCAATAGCCCAACGATGCCCATAACATCGCCAACGCTATGATTTTAGATTTCAACGGTACAGATCTGTGCTCCTTATAATCTCGAATATATGCGCCTAGATATTTAGTCGATAGAAGCCACGCATATAATCGAGGCGAGGAGTGCAGATACAACGTTGCACTAAGCAATAAAAATGGAGTCGTGGGCAACAGAGGAACAACGATCCCTATGATACCCAAAACAAGACTTACACTCCCAAGAATTATAAAAAGAATTTTCACAACACAAAATTAGCGATTTTATCAAAATAATCATACCTTTGTAGTTAAAATAAAATCAAAAAAACTACAAATATGTCTAAAAAAATAGGTATTGCTTGCGACCATGCAGGTTTTCAAATGAAGGAGTATTTGGTTGGCTACCTAGCATCCAAAGATCTCGAAGTGTTGGACTACGGCTGTTATTCCGAAGAGAGTGTCGACTACCCCGATATGGCACACGCACTAGCCAAGGGGCTGGACTCAGCCGAGATCACTCGCGGAATCGGACTTTGCGGTTCGGGCGAAGGGATGGCAATAGCACTCAACAAACATCAACAAATCCGCGCAGGACTATGTTGGAATGTAGATGTCGCAACCCTTATCCGCCAACACAACGATGCTAACTTCCTAGTTCTCCCAGCTCGATTCGTGAGCAACGACGATGCCACCGCAATGGTCGACGCATGGCTCACAACCGAATTTGAGGGCGGTCGCCACCAAAAAAGAGTCGATAAGATTGCTTGTAAATAATATGCCTGATATATTTACAAATAATAATTTCCCAAATCCAGAGGTTGGAGAGTTTACATTTATTGATTTATTTGCGGGGATAGGTGGTTTTAGATTGGGAATGAATAGTGTTGGTGGTCGATGTGTATTTTCGAGCGAAATAGACCTCAATGCACAAAAAACATATCATAAAAATTTTGGAGAGACTCCTTATGGTGATATTACTTGCGAACAAACAAAAGCATTAATACCTAAGGAGTTCGATGTGCTGTGTGGTGGATTCCCATGTCAAGCATTTAGTATCGCAGGAAACAGAAAGGGATTTGAAGATACACGCGGAACTCTCTTTTTTGATGTCGCGACAATCCTTGAACGCCATAAGCCCAAGGTTGTATTGCTCGAAAATGTAAAAAACTTAGTCTCTCATGACAATGGGAACACATTCAAAACAATAAAACAAACCCTCGAAAATTTGGGATATTACATATACTATGGTGTATTTAACGCTATGGAATATGCAAATATTCCCCAAAACAGAGAGAGGGTTTTTATCGTTGGATTTGACAAAGAGCGCGTTGCAAATTATAAAGAGTTTAAATTCCCCGAAAAAATACCATTAACAAATACTATACATAGTTGCATCGATAAAGATCAAAAGGATCAAAAATATTATTACGACAAAGAGTCGAGATATTATCCTCAGTTATGTGAAGTTATGACTTCGCAAGATACTATTTATCAATGGCGTAGGCAATATGTTAGAGAGAATAAAAGTAATGTTTGCCCAACTTTAACTGCAAATATGGGAACTGGTGGGCACAATGTTCCACTTATATTAACCAAGTTTGGAATTAGGAAATTAACGCCCAAGGAGTGCCTGAATTTTCAAGGATACCCTGAGGAGTATCAATTTTCGGAGGAGATTGCGAATAGTAAAAAATATATGGAGGCAGGCAATTCGGTTGTTGTACCTTTAGTAAAAAGAATATGTAGATCAATTAAAGAGGTGATGTAAATATGCGCAATGAATTTTCACAATGGAAAGATAACGAAATATACTTCAAGATGCTTGGACTATTGGGCAGTCTATCGAATCTATTTTCAGAATCAAAGATTCCGTTTATTCACTATCGAATAACAGAGAACTTATTCTGCAAATATTTTGGAGCATCCAATCTTTCGAGAAGTGATATTTCATATGATGCAAAGTTTCATGATTTAGGAGTCGGTATCAAGACTTTTCAGCTAAAAAATGGTGGCACGTCAATCGAAAAGGTTGCAGAGTTTAACCAACTATCCCCCATATTGAGATCCCTAAAAGGGGAGAACTTAGCACGAAAAGTTTCGGAACTTAGGAACGAAAGAATAGATCTAGCAAACACAATATGTGGCACCTCAAATAGCCTCTATCATATCATCGGCAGACAAGAGAGTGAATTGTTGATATATAACACATCATATGACAAAATTGATGTTGATAATATCAGGAATGTAAAATCGAAGTCTGATACCTCGGTGAGATTTGATGATGGAATAAACGAATATACGTTCAATTATAGCAAATCGGTTTTAATGAAACGATTTGAAGTAAGTTCAGATAAACTTATTATTCCTATCGAGATCATAGAAGATCCTTACATTGTAATGGAACGATTGCTTGGTGAATATGTTTTGCCACAACCGCCAAAGCAGGAGTTTGTAATACTCCCACTCTTCAGCCAACGACAAGGTGGGTATGTTCCTGACAAGAGCGGATTGAACCAGTGGAATGCCGAAGGGCGCAAGAGAGATGAAAATGAGGTATATATCGCTATTCCAAAGAAAATTCACGAGAACTACCCTAACTTCTTTCCCGACAAAGAGACTCAATTTAACCTCCACCTTCCCAATGACCAAACCATTATCGCAAAATTATGTCAAGCTGGGGCAAAGGCTCTAATGAGCAATCCAAACAGCGCTCTGGGAGAGTGGCTATTGCGCGATCTCATGAAACTCCCTGTAGGTAAACTTGCTACGATGGCAGACCTAAATAGACTTGGTTTTGACAGTGTTATAATTACAAAAGAAGATAGTCAAAATTATAAAATCTCTGTTAGCTACACTCAAAGTTATAGAGATTTCTAAAATATATTCAACAATGGAGATACTATTAATACTAGGGCTCAATGCTGTGGCTATTGTTGCTGTGTGGGTCATTGGTCGTCGTCGAGGTGATGATTCCGATAAGCTGAAAAGTGAGTTGGAAGATCTAAAGGCGCAATATAAGCAGAGCGAAAATGAAGTTATAAAATTGAGCGAACAGATTACGTGGCGCGACGACAAAATCACCGAACAACAAACCGCACTCAAAAGTTGCAACGACGCGGAGGCTGAGAGGCAATCGCAATTGTTGGATCTCAATAGAACATGCGCTACACTTCGAGAGCAGATCACATCGCGCAACACCAAAATCACAGAACTTCAAGATGTTATCGACGATCTTAAGGGTTCGGAGGAGAAGCTAGAACAACGCCTAAAGAGCCAATTTGAATTGATCTCGAACAAGATCATCGAGGAGAGTCGCGACAAAGTTAATCGATTCAATGCCGACAATATATCGACCCTCATGAAGCCCTTCGAAAAGGAGATCAAGGAGTTTAAGGAGCAAATAACATCTGCCAATCGCGAACAGAGCAAAGAGCGCATGGAGCTCGAAACAAAGATTAAGCAGATGGCAGAGATCAGCAAGGGGATGAGCGAGGAGGCGAAAAACCTAAGCAATGCCCTGCGCGGCAACAACAAAACCGCAGGAAACTGGGGCGAGACAATCCTAGAAAATATCCTCCAAAATTCGGGGCTTACCCCTGGACGCGAAGGGTACGAATTGCAGGAGATGTTGCGCGATGAGCAGGGAAACGCCTATCGTAACGACATGGGACACAAGATGATACCCGACGCGATTGTCCACTTCCCCGACAATCGCAACGTTATCATCGACTCCAAAGTCTCAATATCCGCCTACACCGACTATTGCAATGCCGAGGATGAGGAGCAAAAGCGCATATATCTAAAACAACACATCTCGTCTATAAAGGCTCATATTGATGGCTTAAACATCAAGAGCTATGAACGTTACGTTGATGGATCGTTGGATTTTGTAATGATGTTCATCCCCAACGACTATGCCGCGATGGTGGCGCTGAGCGAAGATCTTAATTTGTGGCAAAACGCTTACAACAAGAAGATCCTCATTATCTCGCCAACAAACCTTATAACCTCGCTAAAGATCGTTTCCGACCTATGGTCGCGCGAAAAGCAACACCAAAATATCGAGAATATATTGGATCGCGGTCGCCTACTTTACGACAAATGTTGCATCTTCGTAGAGTCCTTCAAGAAGGTTGGTGAAGCGCTACAATCAGCCACCAAGATATATGATGGTGCATCGTCGCAACTAAGTGGCAGAGGTGGCATAATCCGCCAAGCAGAACTCTTAGAAAAGAGCGGCATCAAAAGCAAAAAAAGCCTCGCCCTCAAAAGTAATGAAGAGGAGGAAGAGGTTGATTCGTAAAATACGTAACAAGGCTGGTCTGCCTTCGGCGAGCGGAGTGCTCTCCGCAGAGCTAATTTATATAGCGCTTTGGGGTACGAGCCTTTGGCTCTAAAAAACGTATGCTCAATATTTTGGTTTCGAATAAATTCGACCAAAATATTGAGCATATGTTTTTATTAAACACTTTCAGTGTTTAATCCCAAATCGAGGGTAACCATGAGGTAACTTTACGGTGAATACTCTATTGTATTGTTACACTATTGCTTCTAAATCGGAATAATTGGGATATGTTGTAAAATTCGGGATTTACGATATGTGTAACCTCGGTGGGGTTCAAATGGCTGTGCCATTTGAAAAATTTTGAGAGTGAGTGGATTATCCAAATTTATTTGGTAATAATCCACTCACTCTCAAAATTTAGAGCTGAAAGCTCTATCCCCCATCCGCTATATAAAAATCAGCTCCGCGGAGAGCACTCCGCCCGACGGAGTCAGACCAGCCTTACACAATAAAATAACCTATATAACCCCAGCGACGATGTGTCGTCCCACGGGGCACTCTTCGCATCGAGTGGTGCGGCAATATATGGTTGAGAGTTGAATTAGGGCTTGTGATTCATATGCCGATGTGGGATATAACCCTTGTGATCGCCAATACTTTATGAATCGGTTCATCTCGGCAGGCAGAGATTCATTGAGCTCCTCAGCTTGACTACATAGATCATCATCGTGAAGATAGTAACCATAAGCATATAGGATAGGTACAACTAAGTTGATACCCAAAAGTGCTCGTTTAGAGGCTCCAATAGATATACTCTCACGACCATCGCGCACAAGATGGGGATGAGTATCCATAAAAAGTTGCGATGTGGTAACTTTGAAGAGTGAATCTACATCGTTGAGATTTCGACAAAGGAGCAGGTCGTTGAATATCAAATCACTTTTGCACATCAACATCGCAGCTTGAGATAACTTAATGGCAGGATGATTAATAGGATGCACACGAGCGAGATTCCAGTTGAGGGGCAATATAGGGGTGATATTGTATTTGGAGAGCAAATAGTCGGCATCTTTACGCAGAGCCTCCACATAATCGCCATTAGGATAACACTCCAGAAGCCCCGATGCCCCCATCAACATAGCCTCTACTCGTTGAGGGTTAGATCTTTCGCGCTGAATATAGCTCAACTTCACACGACGTGCAACCTCCATAAAGGTATCTCTATTTGCCTCATCTCCCAAAGTCCGCATAAACATTATGTAGAACACTTCGCTCCACGACGATGATGTTTGGGAGGTGTATATCTTCTCAATATCGTGATATTTACGCATCAAGCGCTCATGCTCCAAGGCGCAGAATATCTCTTGACGATTTAGTTCATTGCATCTAGCCAAGCGCTCTCCACATCGGCTATGTTTCGCCTCAGCCTTTAGTTGATCTATGGTCATTGTACATATACTCTTTACAACCTACACTCTCTACAACAATCCCAAATCGAGCAGAGTCTCCTCGCTCATCATTGTTCTGTCCCATGCGGGCTCAAACACGAGAATCACATTCACCTCTGTTACACCCTTCACCTTAGCCACTTGAGTATTAACATCGTTAACCAACTCATCTGCCATGGGGCAATTGGGAGCGGTAAGGGTCATGCGGATGGTGACCATGCCCGAGGGCTCATAGTCTATGTCGTATATAAGCCCTAGATTGTAAATATCTACGGGGATCTCAGGGTCATATATTGTTTTGAGAGTGAGGATTATATCCATCTCTACTGCTGCTATATCTGCTGGTGTCATAAATTATATCTTTTGTGTCTGTTTTATTTTGCCGAAAAAAGTTATTTTGGATCAGTTTAAATTTCCAGTGGAGTAAATATGTTAAAATCCAAGAAATAGTTCCCGTGTGTCATTGCGGACTTGATCCGCAATCCCATAAGAGACTTATTTTGATGAGATTGCGGATCAAGTCCGCAATGACATACTTAGAATTTATTTTTAATAAGTGTTATCCCTCCACTGGAATTTCGGATTGATCCGTTATTTTGTCGAAAAAGCTAAGGCAAACATTCTCATCTGCTTAATCATAGCAAGGAGTCCATTGCTTCGCGTGGGCGAAAGATTTTCGCTTAATCCGATTGCATCTATAAAATATAGATCACAATCCAAAATCTCTTGTGGTGAGCGACCATTCAAAACCCTAATTAATAGAGCTATGATACCCTTTGTGATGATAGCGTCACTATCCGCCGTATAGTAAATCTTGCCATCCTCTCTCTTTGCGTCGACCCATACTCTCGATTGACACCCTTGGATCACATATTGATCTGTGCGGTGTGCATCATCGATTGGGGGGAGAGTTTCGCTCAACTCTATTAGGTAGTTATATTTGTCTAACCAATCTTCGAAGATTGCAAACTCTTCGATTATCTCCTCTTGTACTCTATCCATTTTCTTCGCTATTTATTGTAAAACATCTATTATTTCAATATATCTACTATCTCATCTATCGCTTTGCCGTCGGAGGCTATGGGCGACTCTATTTGGAGTATATGCGCTATTGTTGGCGCGACACTCTCCATCTTTACATCGCGTTTTATGGTTTTGCGAATGAAATACCCCTCACCAAGAATCATTAGTGGCACATGGGTGTCGTAGTTATAGGTCGACCCTGCGTCGGCACGCACCCCCTCGATGTCATCTATCCATCCTGGCATAAAGTTTAATATTATATCGCCCGAGCGTCGGGGGTAAAAGCTATTTTGCATCTTCGCGCCATATCCTCCTGCAAAGTAACCATTACGTAGTGCCGATGCTGTGAGTGCGTGAGCGACCCCTCTGAATTGCAGAGCAAAAGATGCCACTTCGTTTTGAACCTCCGAGATGCTTAGGTTGCGTTGGTATATAAGTTCGTGGTTGAGATATAAATTTCGAGCATTGTAACCCAAGATCCAGTTGCCCTCTTCGCCATATCTTGCTCTCAAAAAGCTATCTGTCAAGACTATAAATTGCGAAGAGTTAAACTTGCCTTTAGGCTCTTGGTCGTCCCCATATGTTGGGCTAATGCCATGGTCAGATGTGAGCACATATACCACCTCGCCTGCTGGGATACGTTTATTTATAAATCGCATAAAACTTCCCAAGTCATAATCCAAGGAGTGAAGCATATCCTCTGTCTCGACCGACGATGCTCCATATCGTTGGGCGATATTGCGTGCTGGGTCGAAATAGATATTTAGGATGTCGGGGTGTTCGTCGCCCCCTAAATTCATATTCTCGACAACTTGTTTGGCATACTCCAAGATCAATTTATTGCCCACAGGGGTGTGCGAAATCTGCTCATATTTGGTAGCTAATTGCGCTTCGCGACTACTACCTTTGCTCAGAATATCAGCTTCATATTTATCATCCTCAGATTTTGATTTCAGCCTCGAAGAGTAGGTGTTGACATAGAATCTTTTGGGCAACATCGAGATCCACTTTTCGTGAATGATCTCATTCATGATTGCCGATTTATTGTAGAAAGAGACCCATCCAGGGAGGCTTTTCATAAATGCTGTGGAGCTACCCCATTCGCAAGTGAGGCGATCTATCCAATATGGGGTGCCCCCTTCGGCTCCACACATCATAATTGCCGATTGGGGATCAATCGCCACCGATGCGCTCTGCGATTTGGGGTTGGCACTTATCAACGCTTCGCTAAGGGTTTGAGCCACAAGTTTGTGGGCGGAGTATCCTGCATCACGAATATTATAATCTAGATTTTTTACACCTTTATCTGCTATGAGATCAACCTTGTCGCCCAAGATATACTCCCACCACACTTGACCCACCACGCCGTGCGCCGACGGAAGGGCTCCAGTCGAGAGTGTAGCTAGAGATGTGGGGGTTATTGTTTGGTGAAAATTATAGTTCGCCGATGTGAAATTTACTCCATCATCTGCCAACTTCACAAAGCCATCATCTCCAAATAGGGCTCTATATCTATCAATATCTCCAGCTCTCATAGCTCCCACTACGATATTTACCACCAATCTCGGAGGTGT
Source organism: Rikenellaceae bacterium (assembly GCA_047173645.1). GTDB lineage: Bacteria > Bacteroidota > Bacteroidia > Bacteroidales > Rikenellaceae > Alistipes. The sequence continues at coordinate 6,460 of JBCQUZ010000024.1, read as the reverse complement.
TTGGATCGATTGACCCACGACCACACTACCCATTGTGGCGAATATTACAGAGAGTATAAACTTCTTTATCATTGTTCAAAAATTGTTACTTTGCAAATTTACTACTTTTTTGGTGAACTACCATCTTTTTGGCAATAACTAAACTTTTATTCTGCCCATTTTTCGAAATAGAGGCGTTCTGCATCCATATTGACCCGATATTCGAGGCTCGATATTGCGCAAAGTTGTGCCCTACAAAATTGTTTGTGGGCATCTGACTCAGGGTTATAAGGTCTGTGTTCCGACGCTCTTATGATGTTTAATATCTTACTCATTAAGTCATTAGCACTCTTAGATATTGCCACTCCGCAAAACTGCTCCCACACATAATCGACCCCTACCGATGAGGGGTGCACCATATCGTCGCCATAGAATCTATAATCGCGCAGGTCATCCATAAAAATTTCATACGACGGAAAATAGTTCACTCTCTGAGGGTGCCACCTCATAAATTCATCTATCGCGACCCTCAAAGTTGCTTTGCTTAGTGAATTTTCGGGCAATCCATCAGCTATATGGCGAATGGGGCTTAGTGTCAATATTATATTTTTTGAGTCTTTTGAATTTTTGGACTCCAAAAATCTACCCAAACATCTCTCCAACTCTTCAACAATTTGGTCGACCGACAATCGCTCACGCACAAACATAGAACTAGGCTGTTTGTGGCACGAAGCAACTATTTTACCACTCCCAATGAGTCGATATACCCACGATGTGCCAAGTGTCAATATGATCCAATCGGCACCCATCACCGCTTGATGACCCATATCAATTGCATGGTTGATACTCTCGACGCACTCCTCGGCATCCATTCTCGAAAGCGACGAATGAAAATCATAATGGCTCCACCCCTGAGCTCCATGGTGAAGTTCATCTAAAGAGACATATCTTTTGTTTATGAATCTATCTAAAGCCATAGATATTGACGCGGGGTTAAATAACACCCCCGAAGGGTTCACATCAACACGAAACTTAGCACGCCTAAGTCGTGCGCCAACAACATCGGCAAAGCACGACCCAACAGCTAAAATCTTGTGCGAATAGTCGATACGCTCCGCAAGAGGTGAAATATCTATTTGTGTTCTAAATTTCATAAGCGCAAAGGTACCTTTTTTTACAAAACTTTTACTATTTTTGTTATATGATAATACGTGCAAATTGTAAAATAAATATTGGGCTCGATGTTCTACGTCGCCGCCAAGATGGGTTTCACGACCTTTCGACTGTGATGTATCCTATTTTTGGGTTGTATGACCAGGTCAATGTGGAGCGTATAGACTCCGCACAGATAGAGTTTCTGTCGAAAGGGTTGGTTATAGATTGCCCTGCCGACAAGAACCTATGCGTACGTGCCGCGCGCCTTATGCAACAACGATATTCAACCCCTGCGGTGCGAATAACCCTCAACAAAATGATCCCCTTTGGGGCAGGACTAGGGGGCGGTTCGGCAGATGCCACGGCGGTGATTGTGGCTATGAACTCAATATTTGAGCTAGGACTCAGCGAAGATAGGCTGATCTCTATAGCTGCCGAGCTAGGTAGCGACACCGCATTTTTTGTGCGCAACACTCCGCAACTCTGCACCGCAAGGGGCGAAGTTATGAATGCCATAGATTTGGATTTGAGCCACTACCATATAGCCATTATCAAACCCGAAGTTGGAGTATCTACAACTCAAGCATATGGCGGAGTGAAACCACAGATCCCCGAAACTCCGCTCCAAGAGTTGGTCACTCGCCCAATAGAGGAGTGGCAAGGGAGGGTGAAAAATGATTTCGAGCCACATATATTTGAAATCTATCCAATACTTGCTCAAATCAAAAAAGAGCTCCTCGAAGCTGGAGCGCTCTATGCCGCAATGTCGGGAAGTGGTTCGACAATATATGGAATATTCGAAGAGAGTGATAATTCGTTCAAGGACTTAAGATCTATAGAGTTTGGAAATGGATATAAACCACTGGTAATGAGACTTAACAACTATATATAACACATGCAAAACATTCGACTAGATAAATACCTTTGGGCAGTGAGGATCTTCAAAACACGAAGCGACGCGGCCGATGCTATTCGCAACAACCGCGTCTTAGTAAATGATGCCTACGCAAAACCTTCGCGCGACGTTAAACGAGGTGATCGCCTAACTGTCAAGAAAAATAATATACTATATAGCTACCAAGTCGTCGAACTAATATCCAACCGCCAAGGAGCTAAGAATGTCCCCGACTATTGCCTAGATACAACTCCACAAAGCGAACTCGACAAACTCAATCGCCCCAAAGAGACAATCTTCATCACCCGTGACCCAGGCACAGGTCGCCCCACCAAACGCGACCGCCGCGAATTAGATTCACTAATGGATGCTCTCTTCGAGGAGAGTGATTCGTAAAATAGACATTTTGAAATAGGTATTTTACAAGGCTGGACTGACTCCGTCGGGCGGAGTGCTCTCCGCAGAGCTGATTTTTATATAGCGGATGGGGATAGAGCTTTCAGCTCTAAAATTTTGAGAGTGATAGGATTATTACCAAATAAATTTGGATAATCCTATCACTCTCAAAATTCTTCAAATGGCTATGCCATTTGAACCCCACCGAAGTTACACATATCGTGAACCCCGAGATTAACATTTATCGACCAATCCAAATCGACATATTAGTTTTGAATACTCCCTTAGCCTCAAGGCTTTGCACCCAAGGTTTCTCTTTGTAATCGCCCGAGTAGTTTGCATCATCACATCGTCCATACCATGGTTCAATGCAAGCAAATGGAGCATACATATTGCCCCCCTTCGACCACATTCCCACAACTGGAGCGTCGAATTTAACCCTCACGTATGGCTCCTTATTGCGATCCAAAAGTGCGATGCTTTGAGTTTGTGAACCCTCCAAAATCAAGGCATCGTTATTAAACGTGCTCTTGGTGATTGGCATTACACCCTCCTCGGCAAGAGTTACACTGCCTCGCTTTTTGACAATCAAACCATCTTTGTTACTAACGCTAACGCTCAACTTATCACCCTTTGCTTTGTCGTCGAATTGGTAATATCCTTGTATCGAAGCATCGGCATCGAAATCTTTATAGTTGAATCCAGGGTGAGCACCCAATTGGAAGTAGATAGTCTCGTCGGATGGATTTACAACCTTATATGCCACCTTGATAACGTCGCGCCCAACAGAGTATGCAATCTCCAAAACAAAATCAAATGGATAGTTAGCGCGTTTCTCCTCGGGGGCCTTCAATCTAAAGACCACATCCGAAGAGGTCAACTTCACAAGATCCCAATCATAGTCGCGCGCAAAGCCATGGTTTGTCATGCTATACTCCTTACCATCCAAACGATAAGTTCCGCCATTCACTCCGCCCACAATTGGGAACAATATTGGTGAACGGAACTTCCAATGTGTAGGATCTCCTTGCCACAAAAATTCGCGTCCCGACTCCTTATTTACGATGCTCATCATCTCAGCACCCTTTTTGCTCACTTGCAATATTACTTGATCGCTCTGGATGGTTGCAACTCCTGTTTTATCGAACTCCGCACGTTGCTCACGAAGTTTTGCTTGCTCATCGAAATATTTACCAATGAAGTGCATGTGATATAAAATTGACTTACGCCAATATGTAGAGGTGTGTGCACCCTCGCGCTCCGTATAGTCGTGCGACACCTTCATGTCGACTAACTTTTGGTGGAATGCACGATTCACATCGATAAAGAAATCATCAACTCCACAATCGAAAGCTATCGCCAATTCACCATTCTTAAGTTTTCCAATTGCATTTATCGCCGCATGATCCTCCCACGCCTGCTCATTATCTGCCTTAGCACCTAACTGCTCCGCCATCTTCCAATTTTTGGGGAATGGACGAATATCCAAACCTCCACTCATTGCACACACCGCGCCGTAGGTATCTTTGTTGCGAAGAGCCAACCACATTGCACCATGTCCGCCCATGCTTAGACCCGATATTGCGCGACCTGTGCGATCTGCCACAGTCTTGTAGTTTTGGTCGATGTAGGCAACAAGCTCCTTCGAAACGAATGTCTCGAATTGAGAATCCTTGCGCTTTGGGCTATCCCAATACCAGCTATTTTCGCCATCGGGACACACGACTATCACGCCATATTTATCAGCCAAAGGGCGCATATCGCGAATAGACATCCATGTCTTTTCACTACCGCTATACCCATGCAATAGATACAACACAGGCATAGGCTCTGCTGTATTATCGGGCACAACTACAATTGTTGGAATTTCGCGATCCATCTTGGCGCTATGGATTGCGAGGGTGTCGATGGTTGCCGCTTGCAAAGCAACGACACAACATAACGACAATAGAGAGAGAATTAATTTCTTCATCGGTTTTATTTTTGGTTTATTTTTTAAGTCATACAACTTTATCTAACAAAGATACAAATAAACACCAACAAAAAAAACGATTGACTAACTTTTCAGTTAATCAATCGTCATTCACGAATTAAATCTTCCGCGTTTTGTGCGGATAAAGGGACTCGAACCCCCACGCCTCGCGGCACTAGATCCTAAGTCTAGCGTGGCTACCAATTACACCATATCCGCAGTTGATCTATTTCGTGTGGCAAAGATAGAAAAAAAATATTAAATCCAAACGTTTTTGCAAAAAAAATTGAAAAATCATATGAAAATAGTTACTTTTGTCGATATTTAATAACTTTATGCCACAAAAAATCACCCTTGTCCTGTCGCCACGCGATGCGTCGGACTCCAAAATATACACCCTACGCGCTGCCTCGATGCTCGATGTGTCGACCGAAAACATCGCACTCATACGAGTTGTGAAACGCTCAATCGATGCTCGACAACGCCTCCCGAAGGTAAATCTCACACTCGAAGTATATGTCGACGGCGATCAAACGCCCGACCCCATACACTTCGATTACCCCGATGTGAGTGGTCGCACCCCCGTAATTGTTGTCGGTTCGGGCCCTGCTGGACTATTCGCAGCCCTAAGACTCATCGAACAGGGGCTCAAACCCATCGTTTTGGAGCGAGGGCATGATGTGGCGGAACGTAAACGCGACATCGCGATCATCAATCGCAATGGTGAGATCAACCCCAACTCCAACTACGCATTTGGTGAGGGTGGAGCTGGAACATTTTCTGATGGTAAGCTATTCACCCGAAGCAAGAAACGTGGAGATTTCCGCAAGGCGTTGGAGTGTTTGGTGTTCCACGGAGCCACCGAAGAGATCCTCTATGAGGCGCACCCACATATCGGCACCGACAAGCTACCACGCATTATGACCAATATCCGTCAAACGATTCTCGATGCTGGCGGAGAGTTCTACTTCAATTCGAAGGTTAGCAACCTAAAGATCCGCGACAGCCGAATCGAAGGTGTTTGGTGTGGTGATACCCTCTACGAAGGGGCAGCTGTGGTGTTGGCTACAGGTCACTCGGCAAAGGATATTTATGAGCTACTATATAATATAGGTGTGCAAATCGAGGCGAAACCCTTCGCGATGGGTGTGAGAATTGAACACCCCCAAGCGCTTATAGATTCGATTCAATACCACTGCGATAGTAGAGGTGAGTATCTCCCTGCTGCTTCATATTCGCTCGTAAGCCAACAACGAGGGCGCGGAGTCTACTCATTCTGTATGTGTCCTGGAGGATTTATAGTCCCTGCCATGACCTCCAAGGAGGAGTCCGTGGTGAATGGAATGTCACCAAGCAATCGCGGTTCGAAGTTCGCAAATTCGGGCATGGTGACCGAAATCAGATTAGATGACTTTGCCCACCTTCGCGAAGAGTGGGGCGAACTTGCAGGGCTCAAATATCAGCAACAGTTCGAAATCATGGCGAAGCAAAATGGTGGAGACAACCAAATCGCTCCAGCCCAAAGAGTTGCCGACTTTGTCGCTGGCAAGGCGAGCAGTTCACTTCCCGAAAGCTCCTACGTCCCTGGCATGGTCACTTCGCGTATGGATAGGTGGATGCCCAAATTTATATCTGAAGGTTTGCGTGGTGGAATAGCAGAGTTCGGACGCAAAATGCGAGGGTATCACACCAACGACGCGGTGATATTGGGCGTGGAGTCGCGAACATCGTCGCCCGTGCGTATCCCTCGCGACCCCGAAACTTTGATGCACACCCAAATCTCTGGACTCTTCCCTGCGGGCGAAGGTGCAGGTTATGCAGGTGGTATAATCTCGGCGGCTTTGGATGGCGAACGCATCGCAAATAGCGTCTACAGCTATATCAAGTAAAATATTTATACCCCTTAAAGCTTATTTATAAAAAATAATGGCTATCTTTGTTACACTAAGTAGTGTAAAACAATTATTGCCATATTTTTAACAGCACTCTCGAAGCGATATTTTTCACTATTAAATCTCAATATAGAACAACTATATTTTCGATTCAATAGCAAAAAATCTCAT
>JBCQUZ010000120.1:0-5577 GCA_047173645.1 Rikenellaceae bacterium | reverse complement strand
CCGCCCGCACCAAGGAGTGCGTAATGTGCGGCAGAATGACAAGTTACTACCTCTGGAGCAAGTATGATGGGCGTTGCAAACGATGTGCAAAATAGATCAAAACTCTATCTTAAAATAGCCCAGCAGACCCTTGTAATTATCCTGAGCAGTAAGGCACGTATCACGCAAATATTCACGAATTGTGCCCCAATTTTGCAGACCCCGATAGTAGAACATCTTCAGATTTTCGTCAATGATAAATGGCACAATGCCCGAAGATAGGCACTCCTTAAACATTATCAACCTGCCCACACGACCGTTTCCATCTTGGAACGGATGGATGCACTCAAAGCGGTGGTGGAAGTCGATTATGTCATCGAGCGTTTTGGTTTTCAGGGTGTTGTACTCTTTTATCAGAGCGCGCATTTCGGTGGCAACCTCTTCGGGCGGTGTGGTCTCTACGCCACCAACCTCGTTGGGAAGTCGCTTATATCCACCCACTACGAACCACTCTTTTGCAGAGTCCGAAGTGCCACTTTTTAGGATTGTATGAAGCTGAAAAATAACGTTCTCGGATAGCTTTGTGTGGGCATTGTCGATACAGTAGTCAATCGCACGAAAGTGATTTGTTGTCTCTATAATATCATCGACCCTCACGGCACTATCCGTTATGCCTATCGTATTGGTTTCAAATATATAACGAGTCTGATCTTTGGTTAAACGGCTACCCTCAATATGGTTGGAATTGTAGGTCAAGTCAATCTGAGTACGGTGGTAGATGCTACCTTTGAGCTTCATCGCCTTCTGCTCTCTAAGGGCACCAAGAAGTGGAGTCTCACGCACCCTCTCGCTTTTACGTGGAGCTGTGGCAGAAGAGGGAATATTCCAACTCTTGCCAACCAAAAATGCGCCCTCAATGCGCCCTGTCGTGCAATAGTGACGCAGAGTACGCTCCGAGATATTCCACCTTGCGGCAGCCTCTTTTACTGAAATATAATCCATAATCCTAAATTCTATCGGCAAAAAACAATTAGCTTAACAGCGCAAATATACCATTTTTGCCGACAACGGCAAAATAAATATCAAAAATCAGCTTTACAAACAATAAAATTTTATTAACTTTACACAACAAAGAAATAGAAATATGGAGAGATTAAAATATTCACTAAATCCTAATGCAAAAATCTACACAGAGGTAGTAGCCCAAAAATGGTGGAAGCTCTTTTCGGAGGATAAAGATATATATATCCACATCAGGAAAGATAACTACATTAGTGTCTATTACTATGGAGGTTCAATCGCCAAAATTGAGTACAAGAAGGGTGAAATCATTGCCCATATCAATAGTGCATATCTCAACGAGAGGAACGAGAATGGACAAGGGTACGCAACATTGTTAAATCTCAGAGAGCTTGATGCTACGAAACTTGAATCTATAAAGGCGCAAATCCGCAAAGAGCACCTAAAAAGCATTGAAGGTGAATCAACCGCAGAGAAATGGATGCAGGGCGATCTTATCACCACACATCCTGACGAATATATTGATTCTGAATTTGCATACTACAACGACACTCAAATTGGAAAGCTCAGGATTGATGTTGTAAGGCTCTCTAATGAAGTCCTAAAATTCGTAGAGCTAAAGTGTATATATAATAATGAGTTGCGAAATGACGAGACCAAAACAGACAATCCAGCTCACATTCTTGAACAGATGAATAGATACGCAAATTTTATTGCGAAATACAAGGATGACTTATTGCGTTATTATCAAACTGTTTGCGATATTAGATATGCTCTTGGGCTTCAAAATAAGGTCGAGGTTTTATCAATTGACCCCAATCCACACCTCCTAATTTTTGATACGTACAAAAGATATACTAAAAGAAGATACACAAGGATAGAGGCTATAAAAACGCTACTCACGACCAACAACATAGAGTTTGAAATATGCAAATCACAATCCACAGAGGAATAGACCAGATAGGCGGCTGCATCACGGAGATTGCGACCTCCGAGGCTCGCATACTCATAGACTTAGGGCAAAATCTACCCGATAGCAATGGCGAAGTGAAAGACCCATTAGCAACTAAAGAGGCTATCGAAAAACTAGCCGAGGGTGCGGATGCAATATTTTACACCCACTATCACGGCGATCACGTAGGGCTGATGGAGTATGTGCCGACCGACATTGAGCAATATATCGGAGAGGTTGCAAAGGAGGTTTTAATCGTCAAAGCAACATATATTCCTAATCAAAATCCCGATAGATTACAGAGCCTAAAAACATTTACCCCTGCGCAAAGAATCGCCATCAAAGATATAACCATAACGTCATTTTTCGTAAGTCATTCGGCTGCCGATGCCTATATGTTTCTCATTGAGGCGGAGGGTAAAAAGGTTTTGCACACGGGCGATTTTCGTAGCCACGGATATTTGGGTAAGGGTTTGCATAAATTCGTGCCACACTATATTGGGCAGGTCGATGTGCTAATCACCGAGGGGACTATGCTCTCTCGCTCAACCGAATCAGTCAAGAGCGAGAACGATTTGCAACAAGAGCTAAAAACAGTAATGGCGAGGTATAAATATCTTTTCGTCGTAGGTTCTTCGACCGATATGGATAGGCTCGCTACACTTTACAAAGCCAACCCCAAAGGGCGACTATTCGTATGCGACCGCTACCAACGTGACATCTTAGAACTCTTTACCAAGAGCAGCGGCAACCACTCCGACCTCTACAATTTTGACAATCTGTCGGTATTCCCCAAAGATGGGCTATTAGATGAGATGCGAGCAAAGGGATTCTGTATGATGGTGCGCCCGAATGGGTATGATGGCAAATACTCTCGCTTCACGGAGATGACGATAAATAGCCTTCCGCAGAGTAAAACAGTGGCTATATATTCAATGTGGAGCGGCTATCTCGATAGAGCCTCAACACGCAACCACCACCACGTAAATTTCCTATCCAAATTCGCCAACATTGAGCGAGTTCACACCAGCGGTCACGCAACTACGGAGTGCCTTGCCGAGCTATGCACAATGACAAATCCACGATTGGCAATAATCCCAATCCATAGCGAGAAATCTTCTGAGTATGCAAACTTGCCTATCTCGGACGAGCTCAAAAACAAAATTATTTTAAAAGATAAGTTAATGATATAAAATACTTTATGAAGAACATATTAAAAACAGCAGACTCATTCGTCGGGGGCGTACTTCTCATCGGATGTATGCCCTCGTTCTTTATACTCATCGTCTTTGTCGGCATTTTCCGCTCCTGTATGGGGTGCGATGAGATTGATATTGACAACTCGATAATGGTTCAAAGGTATATGTACGACCGAGCCAATATCCGAGACTCAACGGGCAATGGCTATGAGCTCCTCTGGTACACCACCAATGCAGTTACAGACAAACGCTATGAGGAGATAAAATCCCGACAACACCTCAGAGAGTCTTATGATAGCTTGAAAAGAAGTGCTGCTACTCACTTTCTGCACAACCTAATCAATACTGATATTTATGACTTCGCAAAGTACGCCAAGCAATTTGATATAGACTCAGCAGACGTGCGATTAGTAAACATCTTCGTCTGTGGCAAGGAGTATGAAACGCTATACCGACAACCCCACCCCGACTACCCTGATGGCACACACTATATGGATTCCCACCACGACTTAGGCGAGCTATACATCACCGAAAACGACATCTACCCCTACAACCCCGATGCTGGGCGCACATACCGCTATTGGGGCTGCGATTCAAAAACCAAAACCGATGAACGACACACCCACATCACAAAATGGGACAGGCGATTTTAGCTCACAATTATCACTGTTAGACTTGTTATTTTGACAAAATAGCATTATATTTGCCTCGTAATAATTACAAAAACATACATTTAACGCCTCGTAAAAATGAAAAATACAAACTATATACCTCGAAATATTGACTCTGCCCTATTGGATTGGAGTAAAGATAGTAAGCGAAAACCTTTGCTTTTGCGTGGAGCAAGACAAGTTGGTAAGTCCTCAGCTATTAGAAACTTAAGTAGCAAATTCAAATATTTCGTAGAGGTTAATTTTGATAAGAGCCAAGATGTTCACACTCTATTTAATCAGAATTTATCGCCTCAAGAGTTGTGTGAGCAGTTATCACTTATATATAACGTACCGATTATTGCAGGAGAGACACTTCTTTTTCTCGATGAGATACAGTCGTGCGAAGCTGCTATATCCTCGCTTAGATACTTTTATGAGGATTACACTGAACTGCATATTGTTGCCGCAGGTTCCCTTTTGGAGTTCGCTTTAGAGAGCTTGACTTCTTTTGGCGTTGGCAGAATCCGCTCTATGTATATCTACCCATTCTCATTTGAAGAGTTTTTGGGTGCTTGCAAAGAGGATGCTCTATGGAAGGCAATTAGCAATGCCTCTGCGGAAAAACCTCTATTAGAGCCTATACACCGCAAAGCACTTTCATTGCTAAAGAAGTTTTTTGTATTAGGTGGTATGCCAGAGGTTATTTCAGCATATACTGAGGGTGCTCAAATGTTGGAGTGCCTCAGAATTATGGATGACTTAATCATTTCATATAGAGATGATTTCTCTAAGTACAATAAGCGTGTTCCCGAATCACGAATATCTGAGGTGTTCGACTCTGTTGTGATGAACTCTGGTAAGCCGTTTGTCTATGCTGGGGCAGCCAACGCCAATACAAGACAGATAAAAGAGGCATTAGAGTTGCTTATCAAGGCAGGTTTGGTTATTCCTGCGACACACTCATCTGCTAATGGTATTCCACTAGGAGCAGAGGTGAACCCTAAGAAGCGCAAGATGCTGCTTTTCGACACTGGTCTATTCCAAAGGATGTTAGGATTAGACTTGTCTGAATTGATTCTGTCCGATGACCTTGAAGTTGTAAACAAGGGTGCAATCGCTGAAATCTTTGTAGGCTTGGAGTTGCAAAAGAGCAGTTCGCCATACTCAAAAGAAGAACTCTATTTCTGGAAACGTGAGGTAAAGAACAGCAATGCTGAGGTCGATTATGTATTTCAGCAAGGGGAGAAGATCATTCCGTTGGAGGTCAAAGCAGGAACACGAGGCTCAATGCAGAGTATGCACCTATTCATCAGCGAGAAATCCTCTGAGTTCGGTGTAAGATGCTCCTCAGAGAATTTTAGCAGTTTTGATAAAATCAAAGTTATACCCCTCTACGCAGCGGGCACGATTGTAAAATAACACAATGCAGTGAATATCAACACTATGCTGTCGAGTGGATTTTTCCAATAAACTCTATAAGCCATTGATACACAGCACAATTTCACTTTCTGTGTCACCTTTCCATATACGCCACTCCACACATAAAATAGGCGTAAGGACAGGCGAAATAAACACATATAACTCTCGGCAAGATTGACTTTTCCAGTAATTTTCCAGTGCAGAATGTAACTTGCTGATAATCAGACGCAGATTACTTTCTGCATTGGCAAATGATTTTAGTCAAAATATAACATATAATATATTGATTATCAATAGAATAGCACTTTTAACAGGTGCTATTTTTTTGTCGCATATATGCGCTGTTATGTGGTTT
>JBCQUZ010000119.1:0-5578 GCA_047173645.1 Rikenellaceae bacterium | reverse complement strand
AAAGATGATAACATAGCATTTCACTACCCAACTATTGAAATAGAGGGGTAGAGGCTATGTATCACCCTTAGAATCAGCTCATCAAAGAACAATACAACTTAAAAACAGCATAAATAATTAAGAATCAGTGGATTATGAGGGTAATCGGGACACAATTTTGACCATTAAAAAATGTGTCCCGAATCCGCCCCGATTCAACCCCACAAATACCATCAAATTTGCAACATAGGGGGCAAAGAAAAAGCCCCAATAGCTACTGACTATCAGGACTTTACGAGCTTAAAACTCTCTTTTTGTGCGGTGTGTAGGGGACTCGAACCCCTGACCCCGTGCGTGACAGGCACGTATTCTAACCAGCTGAACTAACACACCTTTTTTTGGTTTTTGTTGAATTATCAACTTGCCAACCATTGCTGGATTGCGTATGCAAAGATACGCAAAAAATGTAATTATGCAAATTTTTTATGTGAAAAAATTACTCTAAAATATCTTTTTTGAAAAAAGAAAACCGGACACTTCCATAACCCCTTGATTGCCAAAAGTTAGGGTGGTCATCAAAATTAACCCCTTTGGAGTGTTCAAATATTAAGATTCCATCTTCGGCGAGTAGATTCTTCTCGAAAACCAGTTTTATAACCTCTTCGCTCCCCTCTAAATCATAGGGTGCATCGGAGAATATAATATCGAAGCACTTAGAACAACTACGCAAATATAAAAAAGCATTCGCTTTGACTGCAAATATATTCTTTGCCCCTAGCTCTGATGCGCTACGTTTTATGAAGTTGTAGTGCACATTATTGATCTCTACCGAAGTGATGCTACGTGCGCCACGCGAAGCAAACTCGTAGCTTATAGAGCCTGTTCCTGCGAATAGATCCAACACATCACACTCCTCAAAATCTATTATATTGGTGAGTACATTAAATAGATTCTCCTTAGCAAAATCGGTCGTGGGGCGAGCCCTTAGATTTTTGGGTGGATTGATTAGTCGACCTTTATATTGTCCGCTGATTATTCGCATATATTATTAACGCTTTTGTAAAATTTTTTAGGAGCTTCTCTAACTCTTTATCTCCTCTATCTACATATATATCATATGTAGATAGGTCGAACCCTTCGCCTAGGCGCGAGATCCAATATAGAACATCTGTGATGTTGCCTATTTCGAATAGTTCGGCAAAGATTCTATCTCTGCCATTAAATACATTTATACACAGCAGTGTTTGATCTGATGAAAGATGCACCAATATATCATGTCCAGCTGAGGGTGCTTTAGCCAATAGAGGGGTTGTATATTTACCTCCTCCGCCATACGTATTATAGATCAGTTCGTGTAGTGATTTGGGGAGTACTATAATTGCTGATGTTATCGTGTCATCTTTAACTATGATAGCATCTTCGGTCGTCACATCCATTGCTATGCCTGCCGATTGTAGATGATCTATTGTGTTGACATCATCGAGCAATGAGGTAGGTACCAACATGGCTTTGGAGCTTTCGATAACAATCGTTGTATCGGTGGCGGTAGATGGTGTATGAGCCGAAAAATTGTGTCCACTCGATGTTACTCGAATGGACACAACCTTATGATTTATGGATGGGTTACTCCCAGTTTCCTGCCTCATTGTTACCGCCCTCCATTGATCCAAATTTGATACCTGGATATTTGTAGAAGTTATTTACGTCGTTGTCGATAAGGTTGATGATCTCTTGACGATACTTAACCGTGTCTAGATATTGTGTATATGGAACTTTACACTCTACAACTGCGATAACAACCTTTGACTCTGTTTCGATACGTCCTGCATCCATTACAAACTCAACTTTATTGTCTGTAGTTGGAACGTAGCGTAGATTCATAACATCTTCGCGAGTAAGTTTGCGAGGCGAGAAGATTGTATCGATTGCAGCAACGATAAATTTCTCGACATTTTGTCTCTTTTCTAATTTAAGTTGAGCCATACCTACAGAGTCATCCTCGTCGACGATTTTACGCTCCATGATGATTGAGTCGTTTAGTACGAAGTCAATCAAAGTGTCGAAACTAGGTGTAAACGAGTAGTACTTTGATTTGAATGCACGTTGAGCTGTACGAACATCTTTGATTCTCTCGATTACAGCTTGATCTCTCTCTAATTTATCCTTTTCGAAGTTGATAGGGGTTGAGATCTGGATGTAGATAACGTAGATAAGACCTGCGATCACTACAGCAAGAAGTAGTTGAAAAATTTTTTTCATTTTGAATATTTGTTATTAAGTTTGTACGTAATTTAATTAAAAAAGTGCACCTTTGTACCAAACAATATAAGCACCTTTGCCAAATCACAAAAGCCCCGCCTATGTCTAGTAATAGTATCGCGTCCCAAATTTACACTAAAATTTCTTTTGAAACAACTGTTAACCAAAAAATAATAGTCGAAAAGTTATCAAATTTTCTTTTCGACCCCGATTTTAGTCGAATTTTTGTGTTGAACGGCTATGCAGGTACTGGAAAGACTACAATAATTTCGGCATTGGTCAATGTTTTGGATGACATGGGGATCAAAAGTATTATGCTTGCACCAACAGGTCGTGCCGCAAATGTGATGGCTCGATACTCGGGGCGTGCGGCATATACTATTCACAAAAGAATCTATCGCGAAAAGAGTAATGCTGCCTATGAATCGAAGTTCACTTTGGATTTTAATCGTGAGTCAGATACCATATTTATAATAGATGAAGCGTCGATGTTGTCAAACGCCACGGGCGATGGTGTAATTTTCGGAAGTGGAGCACTTTTGGATGATTTGGTGAGCTATGTGCGAAGTGGCAAGAGGTGTCGATTGATTGTTGTGGGCGACAATGCACAGCTTCCGCCCGTGGGAGCTGACTATAGCCCAGCTTTGGATCGTGACGCGATGAGGTATTATGGCGATGTGGAGTATGCCACCATGGACGAAGTGGTGAGGCAACAAGCTCAATCGGGAATACTATTTAATGCGACACTCGTTCGATGTATGTTGGAGAGAGGGATATATGAGATTCCTAGATTTGATCTTAACTTCCCCGATGTAGAGATTGTCGAGGGGGGAGAGTTTACCGAAAAGTTGCAAGATTGTTATGATCTGTATGGGCGTGAGGAGACAATCGTTATTACTAGATCCAATAAGCGCGCAAATCGCTACAACGAAGGAATTAGGCGTTATAGCCTTTGCGCAGAGGAACTTATCGAAAGTGGCGAAATGTTGATGGTTGTGCGTAATAATTATTACTATACAGAGCGGATGAAGGAGTCTAAAATGTCGTTTATTGCCAATGGTGATGTCGCACAACTTGTTAAAATAAAGCGCTTTGAGGAGTTGTATGGTTTCAACTTTGCACGCGCCATATTATCATTTGGTGACTATGAACAAGATTTGGAGTGCAATATATTGTTAGATACTCTTACGAGCGAATCACCAGCCCTTAGTTACGAGGATAGTAAGCGTTTGTTTATGGAGGTGGAGAGGGATTATTTGGATATAAGGAGTCGCATAAAGCGCCTTTCAGAGATTCGCGATAACGAACATTTCAACGCCATACAGGTGAAGTTTTCATATGCTGTGACATGCCACAAAGCGCAGGGTGGGCAGTGGCGAGCGGTCTTTATAGACAAATGTATCTTTGGCGACGAGGAGATGTCGCGCGACATGCTGAGATGGTTATATACCGCTATTACACGTGCCACCGATAAACTATATTTTGTTAACTTCGATGAGAGATTTTTTGAGGAATAAATAAATAGCCCTTTTAACGGATCAGTTTAAATTTCCAGTGGAGTAAATATACTAAAATCCAAGAAATAGTTCCCGCGTGTCATTGCGGACTTAATCCAATCGTGTCCAAAATAAATTTCCATAAATAAGTATATAGGATTAGGCGCATAGAGCGCACTATATTTTAAGGCTTATAGCTTGGTAATGTGACACATGAATATTTGAACTTATAGACAAACCGCATTAAGCCCAGTACTTTGCATCGTAAATAATGGCAAAATCAAGAATAGAGGGTGTTGTAACGAGTGCGCTCTATGCGCCTAATCCTATAAGTATAATCATAAGAAAATTCCACCGCATGTCATTGCGGACTTGATCCAATCGTGTCCAAAATAAATTTGATTTTCAAAATTGGAATCCCTATCTTTGTCCGCACACCCAGTTAAGGCAAAAAAGCAATAAACCAATGAAAAGAAAAAGTTATGATTTGGCGTTCAAACAACGCGCAATAAAATTGAGTGAGAATTTAGGTAGTACACAGCAAGCAGCTAAAGAGTTAGGTATCCGCAGCGATCTTCTCAGCAAGTGGCGACGTGCCGCCCATCAACATCCCGAATCTCCATTTCCAGGAAAGGGCAACGAACGCCTCAGCGAGGATCAGCGCAAGATCCGTGAGCTAGAAAAAGAGTTACGAGAATCAAAAATAGATCTCGAATTGCTAAAAAAAGCAGTGGCCTTCTTTTCACGAGCCGATCGATAAAATACCAATTTATCAAAGATAATAGAGGTAGTTTTTCGGTCGTAAGGATGGCTAAACATCTGCAAATCAGTGTCCGCTCATATTATGATTGGCTCTCTGGAAAGAGTCGTTGCCGAGAGATGCAATCATCTAAATTTAAACGTATTATAACCGAAGTATTTGAGTCGTCAAATCTGATATTTATAATCTTTGTCACACGAGGATAACCTGTTTTGAAAAATACAAGTTCCAACTTTACCTGCTCAAGAGATTTTGGGTTCTCTTTTCCCCTTACATTAATTGAAAACATAGCATATTAGCTTTTATTCGTTAAACATCATTTTGGTGGAAAATAGCCCTAAATTCCGAACTACATTTCGCACTACATAAGAGTAGGCGTTTTCACCAAAAAGGGGTGGTTTATAGAGAAAATATTACTTTTTCTCTCAAA
The DNA here is from genome assembly GCA_047173645.1 of Rikenellaceae bacterium. GTDB lineage: Bacteria > Bacteroidota > Bacteroidia > Bacteroidales > Rikenellaceae > Alistipes. The sequence continues at coordinate 654 of JBCQUZ010000119.1, read as the reverse complement.
CCCCGTCAACAAATATTTTGCTAATATGCTATGTTACTACGAGTTGTAAGTTTTTACACTGTAAACTCTAAAAAAGAGGGGACTCAATTATCTGTCACCCTCTATTTTTTTGTTGTGTATCCTCCTTTGCTCTACGCCAAGAACTCCTTGAAGGTGAGCATCAAACAAGCGATAATCAACACCGCCGAAGCAACAATCATCAGCGTGAACGAACGCTTAGCTCCTCGCCACTCACCAGTCAAGTAACCCCAAATATTACCAAATATCAGCGACAATGCCAACATCACAGGCCAAGTGATAACATTGCCCAGCTCACCAATCGATACCGACACAATACCTGCCAACCCAAGTGGCAAGAACCACAATAGACCTGTAATTTTAGCCCACACCACAGACTTTACATATTCGCCCTTGGTAACATTAGAGAAATCACCCCACGTGCCATTCTTACATAGCAGATATATCGCATACCCAGCATTCATCAGCAGACCACCAAACACCACAACCGCACGAGCAGGGAGTGACGACGCTACATCACTAGCACCCAAAGCCGCAGCTTGCGCAACTATAGGATTTGCAGCCTCGAAACCGACATTTAGAAGTGCCGACAAAACACCACTCGTGATAACAATTATAAGACCTGTTTTGAAGTTC
>JBCQUZ010000118.1:0-5586 GCA_047173645.1 Rikenellaceae bacterium | reverse complement strand
TCACATTACTTGGATAGCCAAATAATATAGTTCATATTTGCAGAGTTTAACAGAAACCTCGCTCCTGATAGTCTGGAGTGAGAAACTCAAACTTAGTAAATATGAGAAAATTCTTAAGCTCGCTATTTGGTAATAAAAAGAGAGCAAAATCTACGGCTAAGGCATCTACTCAAGATGCAGCCACACAATCAACACCAACCCTACCACCCAATGGTATGGAAGGTCTAATCAAGATGAAGGAGGCGATGCAGCTCATCAAGGCATCAGCCCCCACTGTGCGCAAGTACGCACGCCTTGGCTACTATAGTGAATACCGCTTCGGTGAGAAGTTGGTCTACTACGACAAGGCTGAGATGTTGAACTTCGTAATCAATGGCACATATGCAAAGAGGTAGCGAGATGCAAAACAGAGATGTTTCGGCTCTCGTGGAGTCGTCACGTCTACGTGTCACGGATGAGTGCGCACGACCGCCTGAGATCATCACCATTGGAGATAGTGTAATAGGCACGTTGGGCAATTTCAGCGGCTGCACAGGTAAGGCGAAGAGTAAAAAGACGTTCAACGTCTGTGCCATCGTTGCTGCTGCAATGGTGAATGGCGAGGTGCTGCGCTATCGTGTGAACCTGTCCGAAGATAAACGCAAGGTGATCTATATCGACACAGAGCAGAGTCCATTTCACTGCATCAAGGTTATGCAGAGGATTATTGCGCTTGCGGGTTTGCCAAGTGGTACACACCCCGAAAATCTCGACTTCTTAGCTCTACGTAAGTATGCTCCGATGGATCGAATTGACATTATCGAGAGGGTTATATATGAGACCGAGGGGTTAGGTTTGGTGATAATTGATGGAATACGAGATTTGGCACTCGACATCAACTCTCCAACGGAGGCGACAAACCTAATCACGAAGTTGATGCAGTGGACAGATGAGAAGCAGATCCACATTCACACGGTGTTGCACCAAAATAAAGGCGATGAACACTCACGAGGTCATATCGGTACGGAGCTGAACAACAAGGCTGAGACGATTCTTCAGGTGGTTAAGGATAGTACGGATAGTGATATTAGTGTTGTATCGTCGGTGCATATCCGAGCTATGGAGTTCGAGAAGTTCGCTTTTCAGATCAATGGACTTGGATTGCCTGAGCTTGTGGAGAATTACGAGCTTACGGCATCATCTGTTCGAGGGTTCAAGTATAATGAACTCTCAGAACAGCTGCATCGCACAGCTCTGCAAGCGACATTCAACGGCAGGGAAGAGTATGGATATAATGATCTGATCGAGGCACTTCGTGAGGGATATGGCTCGATTGGTTACTCCTATGGCAGTAATAAGATGAAGGAGTTAAAGACCTTTTTGGTGAACAAACGGATGATTGTGCAGGTTGGCAAAAGTTACAGCTATAACCCCGAATTTCACTACTAATTCGGTTTAGTTTACTTTAGGGGCGTATATATTAGACTAAACCAAACTACTTTATAAATGAATTATATGACAATAGATCAAGCAAAAAATATAAAAATAGCAGATTATCTGCAAACGATCGGATATACTCCGACAAAAGTAAATGGCAGTACCTTGATGTACCTATCCCCACTTCGAGACGAGCGAACAGCATCGTTCAAGGTGGATAGTGAGCGTAACGTATGGTATGACTTCGGATTGAGCGTTGGAGGAAACATCATCGACTTGGCAATGCAGTTGAACAACACACGTAGCGTTAGCGAGGCTCTTGCGCATATTGGTGGTCAGCGTATCACAACAACTCATATATCTTCTATCCCTGCGGTAACAGAACACTCTACACAGCTCGAAAATATGAAGATTGAGCCACTTCGAAGCCCTGCCCTAATTGAGCTACTCCGAGAGCGTAATATCTCAATCTCGGTGGCTCAGAGGCTATGTAGGGAGATTCACTACACTCGTGGCGGTAAGCACTACTTCTCCATCGCCTTTGCCAACGACAAGGGCGGTTATGAGATGAGAAATAGATACTACAAAGGATGTGTAGCACCTAAAACCATCACGACTGATATATCAGATCGCTCAATCTGCTACATCTTCGAGGGCTTTATGGATCTTCTCTCCTTCAAAACTTTGGAGGAGAGGGCTAATATAACCAATGCCGACTACACCCATATTGTGCTAAACTCTACGAGCCAGCTAACGCCAGAGGTGATTAGTCGCTTGCGTCAATATGATGTTGTGCATACATTTCTCGACAATGACGAGAGTGGAAAGGTAGCCACTGCAAAGCTCATTACAGAGCTTGGTGATAAGGTAGTGAACCGCTCCGCAGGTTACTCGGAGTACAAGGATGTAAACGACTACCTGTGCGGTAGACGAATGGAGGTGGAGCAACCTGCCATCAAGCCAAAGAGAGGAGTGAGAATGTAACAGCTCTTCGGGAGCTGTGTGATATAGACTCAAATAATGCAGCTACGCCAATGGGTATTTAGCGAACAAATACCATAGCTTATTAGGGAATTTTCTTAACACTACACTATGTTACGTTAAAAATATCCCAAATAAGCGAAAGGGCGCAGCCCCTCTCGACACCCCAATGTATAATGATAAAATTGAAATTTTATGGGATTTGCAGTAGTTCATTTAGAAAAAGCCAAAGGCACAGACAGCGGAATGTCTGCTCATATAGAGCGCACCATTGACCCCAAGAATGCCGACAAGGAGCGTACACACCTCAATCGTGAATTGATAGAATTCCCCGATGGAGTAGAGAATCGCACCCAAGCGATCCAACATCGTCTCGACAACGCAGGTCTCACACGTAAGGTTGGTAGCAACCAAGTGCGAGCCGTGCGAGTGATGCTGTCGGGAACTCACGAAGATATGATAAAGATCGAGAGCGAGGGTCGTCTTGATGAGTGGTGTCGTGACAATCTCGATTGGCTCCGCCAAACCTATGGGAGAGACAACGTAGTCTCAGCAGTCTTGCACCTCGATGAAAAGACACCCCACATCCACGCCACCGTTGTCCCCATCGTAACCACCGAGAGGGTCAAGCGCAAGCGAGAGGAGAGCGTGAAGAAAACATATCGCAAGAAGAAGCCATCGGCTCGCCTCTGTTGCGACGAGGTAATGGGGCGTGGTAGGCTCGAAAAGTATCAAGATGACTATGCAGCAGCGATGGCGAAGTACGAACTACAACGAGGTCGCAGAGGTTCGGAGGCTCGCCACGTATCCACTTCGGAGTACTACAAGGATTTGCAACAGCAATCCGAGAGCCTCCAAACTGACATATCGCAACTATTGGAGCAGCAGGAGGCAGCCCAAAAGGAGTTGTCAGCCACCAAGTCCGACATCAGCAAGGAGAATTTCAAAAACTCAGTTGCCGATGTTGGCTCGAAGATTATAAATGGTGCAAGTTCACTACTCGGCACATCTAAGGTGAAGCGATTGGAGACGGAGAATACTCAGCTAAAGTCAGATATTGCCGATGTTCGCACCGAGATCGAGCAGGTGAAAGAGGAGTCACAGCAGAGGATTGACAACTATACAAGAGATGTGAACAGAGAGTACAATCGTCGTCTCGATGAGTTTAACCGCAAGGAGAAACAGTTTGAAAAAGAAAAATCACACCTCTATGACACAATAAACAAAATATTCAGCATTATCCCCGATGCCCAAGAGAAGCTAAGGATCGAGGAGCTATGTCGAGTCGTAAAGTTCAGTGCCGAGATGATAAAGTTGCTATTCTGTCGTGATAAAGTGGGCTTCAAGGGTCGCCTCTACTCCGAAGAGCATGACCGCTACTTCGAAACCGAACACTCCGAAGCTCGAATAGAGCGCAACCCCAACAACCCCAATAAACTCCGCCTCGCAATCGACGGCAAGGATATAGCCGATTGGTTCAAAGAGAGATACAAGCAGTTACGTGAGAGCTTGGGGTATGGGCAGAGTGAAGCTCGTCAGTCACGAGGGTTTAGGCGATAAATTTCGCTCTATATTTGGTCATTCGGCATATTATTATTAAGTTTGTGGTTGATTGATAGGGAGAAAACTATCAATCGCATATATATTATAGCGTTTGCTATTGTTTTGGAGGTACAGAAAACGACCAATTTTAAACAACTCCCTTTGCAATAAGTCAGATGCTTGCGCTTGGCGTAGGCATATCTTATTCGGGGTTGTGGGTGCTTGGTCGTACCTCTGTACTGAGGATGATTGCCTACGCCTTTCCGTAAAATTTAAGCCGATCAGAACAATGTGCATATAAGAGTTCTCCGATGCTATGAAACGAATATTGTCTATTATTGTAGCGTTAATTGTATCATTTAGCGCAGTGGCTCAAAATCCTGTTGGAGTATGGGAGGGTAAATTAAATGTTACAGCAAGTGCATCGTTGCGCTTAATTATCGAAATCACGCAAGATGGAGCTATTTATAACTCGAAATTAATATCAGTAGACCAAGGCAATGCCGTTATCAATGGTGTAAATACCACCGTTAAGGATGGTAGATTATTAACAACATTTTCAATGATTAGCGCGCAGTACAAGGCTACTATTAGCGAAGCTGAGTTAAACGGAACATTCACCCAAGCAGGTCAGCAATTTCCATTGATTATGACAAAATCGAAGAGTGGTGAAGCAACAAAGATAAATAGACCTCAAACACCCAAAGCACCATACCCATATAACATTAAAGAGGTTACATTTACTAATCACATAGAGAGTAATATGTTATCGGGAACACTTACAATACCAAATACTGAAGCTAAAGTTCCTGCTGTTGTATTAGTTAGTGGTTCTGGTTCGCAGAATAGGGATTCAGAGATATATAGCCATAAACCATTTTGGATAATTGCCGACTATCTATCTCGTAATGGTATTGCAGTGCTGAGATTTGATGACAGAAACGTGGGTAAGAGTGGAAGAATCAAAGGTGGAGAAACCACTGCTGATATAGCCTACGACGCTGAGGCAGGTGTTGAATACCTTCGATCATTAGACGAGTTTAGTAGTGTGGGAGTTATAGGACATAGCGAGGGTGGAACGATTGCATTTATCCTTGCAGGTGACAGCAGATATAAGACACCTGATTTTATCGTTTCAATGGCAGGATGTGGCGTGAGTGGGGTTGAGATTCTTAACTATCAAAATGATTATGCACTTAGTAAATCAGCTATTCCAGAGGCAGACAAGCAAAAGGCGATGGCTACGAATAGAGCTATCTACAATGTTATATTGAACTCAAAAGAGTTGAACGATGATGTCGTAGCATCTGTTAGGAGAGTATTAGAAGATGTAATTCCTGCAAATGTTGATCCTAAAATGGCGCAAGAACAGGTGTCACTTATGACCCATCAAACGACATCTCCTTGGGCATATCACTTTATTAAGTTTGATCCACGAAGCGTGATAGAGGATACAAAATGTCCTGTACTTGCAATAAATGGTTCTCTTGATAGGCAGGTTTCAGCTACAGAGAATCTTAATAGCATAAAGTCGTCATTGGATAGAGGGGGCAATAAACAATACGAGATTGTTGAATATAAAGGATTGAATCACCTATTCCAAAAGGCAGAGAGCGGTGCAGTCGCAGAATATGGTGAAATAGAAGA
>JBCQUZ010000117.1:0-5670 GCA_047173645.1 Rikenellaceae bacterium | reverse complement strand
GGATTCAGGGCAGAACTGCGAGGAGTGAGGGATCTGCCATTTTATCTCTATCGTAGTGTACAGATTTTAGGTTAATCGGCTGTGTGAGGGGGGCATCCACGGACTTTGTCGCTTGAGCCAAGATTTGTTTATCAATATGTATAAAGGCAAGGATATTGAGACTCCTTTGTCGTGGACTCTAAAGAGCAGTAAAAATCAAAGTATAAAAATAGGTGCATTGTATGAGATGGTAGCTATGTTGTTTGGGTATGATAAAACGACTGACCGAGCAGAATTGACTAAGATAATAAAAACTTATTTTGGATTGAATATTCATAGAGGCACAGGTAAGAATATTTCCAAAGAGTATGCTGCCATAAAGGAAATTATAGAATACATAGAATAATAATCACCTAATAAAGCGTATTCTATTCTGTAAAAAATATCGTGATAATAAATCTATTGGCTAACATCGAACATAGGATACGCCACTATTTCCGTACTCTATAAATGTATTGTATTGCATTGTTTTTCAATGTGTTGTAAGTTTGTTCCAGTTAAGAAAAATTCTTAATACGGATGCGCAACCGTTTTTTTTAGTTAAAAACAGTACAAAATGAGTAATTTAATTGTTCTCCAAGATGATGAGTTAGATATGAGAATATCTAATATTATCGAAAAAGCTCTCGCAAAACTACTACCTCAACGCTCTAATGCAGAGGAGTATATGACGAGAAAAGAGGTTGCGGACTATTTCAAGGTCTCCCTCCCGACCCTTCACCAATACATTAACAAAGGTCTGCTGACAGCCTATAAGGTTGCAGGGCGAACCCTCTTTAAGCGATGCGAGGTTGAGGATGTAGCAAAAAAGAAGTTCGTTTATCGTTACAAGCACAACTGTTAGGGTATGGAGACAGTAGACGAAACAGAAAAAAAGCCCTATCCCCAAGAGGAGATAGAGCCAAGTGCTACGAGCGAAAATGAAAGCTGCAACGACCAATCATCTTTCCACAAAGATACGAAAAATAAACGCCAAAGTCAATACCTTACTTTGGGTTATAATTGGGAGGGATTTATCTCGCATACTATATCTATAAAAGACGAATACACCGACCCACCACCACTCATAAATTGTTGCAATGAGCTTTTTCTCAGCAGGGGCAACATCGCAATGATTAGCGGTAAACCCAAAGCATTTAAGACCTTTTTAGTATCTGCAATGGTGGCAAGTATCGAAAGTGAGCAGTTGAATATGGAGGCTGACGAGGCTGTTAAACGCATACTCATAGTTGATACGGAGCAAAGCAAGGCTCACGCTCATAAAGTCCTCAAACGTATCTATAAAATGTGCGGTTGGAGTCTCGACAAGGACGATGATAGAGTGGCGATGATAGCTCTACGAGAGTACAGCATACACGAACGACTGCAAGCGGTTCTCACAGCTGTATCAACGTATTTCCCCGATGTAGTTATTATAGATGGTGTTAGAGATTTAATAGCAGACTTCAATAGCATCGAGGATAGTAGCGAACTTGTTGGAATGTTGATGCAGTTAAGCACTAACTATGACTGCGGTATCGTCTGCATACTTCACCAAAACAAGGGAGATAACAACGCCAGAGGGCATTTGGGTTCAGAGTTAGCCAATAAAAGCGAGACCGTTATGCAGGTGGTGAATGACAAAGGAATTGCAACAGTCTCACCCGTACACTGCCGAAACAGAGAGTTTGATGAGTTCTCGTTTCGTATCAATCACGAGGGATTACCCGAACTTTGTGAAGCTCCGAAAGTATCAGCGAAAACCGATAAACTCAGGGCATTACTCGAAAAGGCAATGTTTGGCAGTAGTTGGATTCTGAGACCCGATTTAGTCACTAAACTTGTGGCTCTGACAGGAAAGGTTAAACGCACCTGCGAGAGGTATGTTTCGACAGCGTTATCTGAAAATCTGCTTAGGGTCAATGAACGAGGCTATTTAGTTCTCGATGCAGAGGATGAGAAAATCTCTAAACTTCCCTTTTGATGACAGCACTACGACACACTAACGACAACACTACGACAGCGACAAAATGGGTTTGTCGCACGTATGACAACTTTGCGACACCTTGCGACAGAGGAGAGTGTAAAACACTCATATTCAATGCAATAGAAATGTCGCTAACGACAACAACCTGCGACAAAACGACACACTCCTATATATAGGAGTGTCGTAGTGTCGGTGAAGACAAAATTAACAATAACAATGATGACAGAGAATGTATCACTCACCTCTGAATCGAAAACAAACAAATTTATTAACTGAGGTTCAGACACCTCACAAACATTTACAACTATGGAAAAACAAACAATGAACACTGCAACCGCTCAAATGCTCTACGATGCAGTCAAAAGGCACACATCACTGGACTTCGATGCACTGGAGTCGTTGGAGGCAACCAGCACAACTACTGCCACCTTTACATCTTTTGGCGAGAAGTATGCAGTTACTCTCTGTGATGTCGATACTCATTTGGCTCTAACTGCGAAGATAACCCCGACTCTCTGCCTGTACTATTCAGCTCTTGACTATGCTTTTCGTGAGGGTGCTACACCACTCATCTGCGCTATGGGTACTAATGGCGTTGGCGTTATCTCTGCCGTTGCCCCAATGCACGATGAGTTTTATTCCTGCCCTGCCGATAATCACAAGCATATTCTTGTTAGCGAAGATGGTGGTTTGAGGGTATTGGCTACGCTCAAACATAGGAGGGCAAAGCGATGATTAAAGCGAATTTTCACAAAGAATCAGAGTTCTATGTACTCGATGAACGCCACTCTTGCCACCACTGCAATGACTTTGAATTTTGTGCTGGTCGTTGTGGTTGGAGCAGGGGAATGTGGCTTGACTGCGGTAGATGTAACTGCGTTAATTTCAACAATGACGATGTGGAATTGATGGCTGAGAGAGATAGGAAACGAAAAAGGCGCAAATGATATGGATGAAATACACAGCATAGATAGGCTCGCCAAGAGTGGAGCGAATGAGTTTTGCAACTTGACAATCGAAGAAGTCCGTGCGAGGTCTCCCGATGTGTCGAAGATGGCTAAAATTCATATAGACCGCAACACAGTTGTATTCTATAATCCTGCCAAGACAACAGCAAAAAGAATAAGAGATAATTATAATAATTACATAAAACATAAGAAAAAACAATGGATAAAAAAAGACGATATAACCCCAATATAGAGAGCATATCCCCAAACGATATTACAGGTATGGTTACTAACGACGAAAGAGTGTTTTGCTACCTACACGCTATTTGTGGAATGTCAGCCACTATGGCGTACTATTATGGTAATAAGAAGTCGAAAGCGACCCTCCAAAGTTGTTCAGCTCCTGCAAGTCGATTGGTTCGTGAACCTCATATAATAGCCTATATTAGGACTTTGTGGGACTTCGCACGACACAACAGACTGGCGTTTAACGAGGAGGCTATAAAGGGCTAAAAAACAAGGTAAAACAAGTATTAAAACAAACAATTTAACAATTAAAAACAAACATTATGACAACAGATTTGAAAAATGAGGTTATGGAGTTAGCGAAGAAAGTCGCTGCTGAACACCCACCAAAAAAAGAGGAGCGAGGCGTACTTGATGCCTACATTGAGCAACGCAAAGCTAAGGACGAAGAAGCTGCTCGACAGCAGGAGGCACTACGAGAATTTTATGGATTAGATAAAAAATAGGACTATGGAAAAGATTACATTTTTACCCGATGGCGCAGAGGTTGGTATCTCTGCCATCATACGCAAGGCTACATTTTCGATGCAGAACCTTATGGCGGTACTTGGGAAACACAACCTACCTACGACACTTGAACAAGCGACTAAGGTGTTGGCTCAACCTACTTACCTACGTGATAATAAGGTTGCAGAGGCTGAGGCATACGCCAAGCGCACCAAAGCACCCGACACAATGAGCGAAAACATCATCCGAGACGCTTATAACTCCATCGACCCTGCAATAGTGGCAGATTTGCAACGAGTGGCAGATGATTGGAATGATACTTTTACACCTGCCGACTTTGAGTTGAATGAGTTTGGGGTGTGGGTATTGTCCGCAGAAGTTGTGGAGAAGATAACCGACAGACACAGGGTTTCAATCGAGGGTGAGGAGTTGGCATTAGCTAACAGACTACAAGCATTTCTCACTGAATATCTCGACCTCTGCAAAGTGTTTGATGTTCACTCACTGGGTTACTTTAAGAATGAGTTTGAGACTGCTCCATCAATCGAAAGTATTTGCGATAGCGTTGTATCTGCACGACAACATCGTGAGGCTGAAAAGATGCACGCACGTAAGATGCAAGAGCGTGAGGAGCGCAGACGAGTGAAAATATTAGAGGCTGAGGCGGTATAACACGCACAAAGTTGCGTAATTAATTAGAGGAGTTGGGGGTTGCCCTGCTTCTCTATTTAGTTGTAATAATTTGGTAGATTCAAATAATTACGCTACATTTGCAATTACATACTGCCTAATCGCTATCAAACTACGACTCTGATTTATTGGGCATAATTTCCATATATAGGTGAAGTAATACATTTGCGTGTATCTACTTCGCAATGGGAATGGGATGTCGTAGTCCTTGATAGCGTGCGAGGGATGCACGCTTTTTTATTGACCTATTGTTAAATAATATATCTATCTAAAATTACGACAAAATGAAAACAAAATTACTAACACTTCTTGCGATATTGTCTATCGCACTATTCTCGTCTTGTTCTAAGGACGATGAGGGTTCAAGCCTAAACGGTACAAAATGGATTGCAAGCTACAGTACTAAATACTATATCGTATTAGAATTTTCCAGCAATAAAGTCTATGGATATTTCGCAGATGAAGATATGCTTGTCTATGGAAATCAAACTCAAAGCACATACACAATGTCGGGAGATGATATAGTGTTTAGCGACTTGACGATTAACTGGCTATCTATTGCTCAATATAAGTTTAGTAGTGCAACCATCGCTAATTCAATAATGACAGCACCATACGAGTGGAAATATAACTCATCCGATAGTTGGTCATCGGGTACTAAAAAGTTCCAGAAACAATAAAGACACATCACAATAGGCAGTCGGGGCAGGGTTTAATCTCTGCCTCTTTTTGCACCTAAGTAGCTCTGTATCAAAACGTTAAAAAAAAATTTGCTAAGTCGCAATAGTAGTTTATTATATAGTAGAAAAATAGGGGCTACCCCCTTTAGCTCTCGGTGCAGTCGTGGGGATTTAACACTCTCGGCAGGGGTGTAATGTGGGTAATTACCTATATTTAGCGGTGATTCTGCTGATTTTAGAGGTATTATTACTCTTTGCTCGGTCTCGGTGGAGGTGATTTTGGGTGATGGTTTTGGATATTCAGATAATTTGAGTATATTTGTGAGGTCATAGTGATATGGCACAATTACAATTAAGGGGGTTATGGGTACAATTGCACCATAAACCCCTTTTTTATGGGTACAATATTGGGTACAATTAGACAAAGAAAAAGAGCCTAACTTGCTGTTTATTAGCAAATTAGGCTCTTGTAATGGTGGTGCCACCAATACCAATATTTATTGGTGTTACATATCTTATTATCAGCGATTTACACATTGTTAATTATTCGTTGGGGGACATAGGAGGAGCAAAAACAAATCTATACACTTTTGTT
>JBCQUZ010000116.1:0-5747 GCA_047173645.1 Rikenellaceae bacterium | reverse complement strand
GATTCTCTTATGTGCACACCGCTTGCGCGAGTGGTGGAATTGGTAGACTCGCTGGCTTCAGGTGCCAGTGTTCGCAAGGACGTGCGGGTTCGACTCCCGCCTCGCGCACCAAAACGATATAATCCGAACCTTTTTCCAATTGGAGAAGGGTTCGGATTATTTGTTTTCTTCAACTATGGATTTTTCCCCAATGGAGTAGAGCAAAAGCCCGAATCCAAACCGAGAGGGCCACGAAAGAAACCCGTCGCCCCTCGTGGAACAAATACATAATAAGATTGGAGAAAGCAATGATGAATAGCAAAATGATTTCCTGTGCGTTCAATATAGATACCGCCTGCGTGGAGGTGAAATATGCCGATGGAACGATGATCTCCATCGACTGCACCGCTGTTGAGTATGAAGTGGCCGATAATATGTACCAGCGTAGCGAGCTGGACTGGCTGGTGTATAATGACCCTGTGGGATATGCGGAGTTGATTTTGAATGGGGAGCCTGAGGAGTATTTGAAGGCAGTGACGCTTTACAAGCACTATGAAAATTAAAGAGTAGACAGCAAAAGGGCAAGTGTATCATTATCGGATACCTTGCCCTTTCTGTTTATCCTTTTGAGTAGTTGCACTCCGCTCCTCCTGCCATTTAGCAAACTCCTGTTGCCCTTCTTCACTCTCAAAATAACTCAATATATCTGGCAAGATACATCTTGTGATGGCTTCAATTTCATGTTGCGGAATATCTGTGTTGTTGATGATTTTCTTGCGCCTGCCCATGTACCTCACCCTCTGTTTTCGTAATTAGTTTACATTTTATATTCAGCATAAACTATATGGTAATTATAGCACAAGGATAGGCACTTATCAAGCAAATCAACTACAAATTACATTCAAGTTAATTGCCTGCGTTCTGTAAACTATAATTCTATTTATTTGACATTTTGTAGCTCAAAGTTTATAATAAAAGCAATCAAACAACCTATTTAGGAGGGATAATCCTTGAAATACGATGAAGCCCGCACTCGCCTTACCAAGCAGCGATTATTAGCACTACGAAAAGAACGCAACCTGTCCTTTGCAGAGCTATCCAAGGCACTGGCAGAGCAGGAAGTCTATATCAGCCACACCAATTTGAAGAACTATGAGATTCTCGATCCTGAGCACCCCCTATACGGACGCACTAGTAGTATGAGCATTGAGTACATCGTTGCCTTTGCTGATTTTTATGACGTGTCGGTGGAGTATCTCTTGGGTATTTCCAGTTCCAGAAAGACGGAGTACGAGGGAATTTCTGTCCAGCTAGGCCTGTCCGATGATGCCATTGAGCGACTGATGCAATGCAAGTGGCAATCAGAGGAAAATGGCAACACTAAGCTACCAATCGAGCGTGACACCGCCATCCTCAACGACTTTATCACCAGCGACAGCTTTGACTATGTAATGGAAAAGATAAAGCACAGCCTGTTCGCCGCCTATATGCACACACTCAGCCAGAACGAGCAACAGGCCTTCTTACGAGAACGCAACGACAACGAGCTGACCAAGGCAAAGGAACTGCTGGCAACGCATGGGTATTTCGCTGTTGAGAATGATGTGGTGGCCAATGTGGAGATGGAGAATGCGGTGAGGGAGATTGAGGGGTATTTAAGCAACTTAGACTCTGGATTGAATAAAAAATTGGGGGAGAAATAAATGAAAAACAGATTTGACTGGATTGCGTTTCATGAAGAACTGGCAAATAAGTTGTTAGAATACAAAACAAAAAGAAGCGAACTTTTCTCTATCATTAAACGTCTATCAGACGAAAATCCAATGTTAAAATACTTGCATTTTGAAAATACAGACTGGTGGGGCGAGCGGAATTTTGAAATAGACCCCTTTAGCATTTATGCAATGTTCAACAGAAGTTTAAAGCCAGAGAACAGAATGGAGATTATCACCACACTTGCCAAAGAGTTTGATGTGAAGGCAAGCATACCTTCTGATTTTTCTGGCATACCTGTCATGAACAATCATAGGGCGTTTTTTGGCGGCAATGATGAGGTCTGGGCATTGTTTGAAGAAGCGCTAGCCTGCGCAGAGAAAAACGAATTTACACCCGAATTTGAAGTTGCTTTTGAAAATGCCATTCATGCTAACGGCAATGGACTGGCTACTATCACAATGGGGCTATTTTGGATTAGACCCTATACATACCTAAACTTGGATAGTCAAAACAGGGAGATGCTCTCAAATCCCGAAAATGGATTGACCCCTGTGGTGGCGAAGTTACCAAAATCCATCAAAAGACATATACCTACGGGCAAAGAGTATATTGTCATGATGAAAGAACTCAGCACCCTACTCGGTACAGGTAAATTTGAATTTGGCACAATCCCAGAGATGTCCGACTATGCGTGGGACAATAAGCCTGAGGGGGAAAAGGATACCAAGGAAGAAAAGCTATCAAAGGCCTATTTCTTGAGATGGTTTGCACCCCTGATTCAAGCATTGATTGATTTGGGTGGCTCAGCCACACCCAAGGAAGCAATCGCTAAAATTGTTGAGAATGAAAAGCTTAGCCAAGAACAACAAGATGAAACTCGTGGAAAAACAGGCATGAAAAAGCTTGATAATGAAGTGAACTGGGCAAGAAATTATCTTTGTTATGCAGGTATTATCGACAAAAGTAAGCGTGGGATATGGACACTCACAGAGCAAGGCAGAGGAGTGATCATGACAGATGAGCTTGCAAGCCAAATCTTCCGCAAAAAATGGTGGATCGAGGCCGACACCTCAAAAATTGACATTGTACCTCAAAAGCGATATTGGATTTACTCAGCAGGCCCCAGCGCCTCTAAGTGGGATGAATTTTATGATACAAGTATCATGGCCATTGGTTGGGATAATTTAGGGGATTTTGAGGAGTACAGTTCAAGAGAAGACATCAAATTAGAGATGCGGAATCAATACGATGATGAAAAAACATATATGAACGACTCCCTTGCAGTTTGGCAATTTACCAACGAGATGCAGGTAGGCGATATTGTGTATTCGAAGAAAGGTCTCTACGGCATCTTAGGCCGTGGAGTGATTGAGTCTGACTATATCTACGATGAGAATAGGGATGAGTATAGACACCTCCGAAAAGTGAAATGGACGCACAAAGGGGAATTCACTGCTCCCCATCAATCTGTGCAAAAAACATTGACAGACTTAACGCAATACACAGAATATGTGACAGCATTAGAAGCCTTGTTTATAGATGATGAGGAACCCATGATTGAAACGGTGGTAACCTATCCCAAGTATACCAAAGAAGATTTCCTGTCTCAGGTATATATGAAGGAAGATAGCTACGAAACATTGACCGCTCTGCTCAGCACTAAGAAAAATATTATTTTACAGGGTGCCCCCGGTGTCGGAAAAACCTTTGCAGCAAAGCGACTTGCTTATTCCATGATGGAGGAAGCCGACACTAGCAGAGTGGACATGATACAGTTCCATCAAAGCTACTCTTACGAAGATTTTATTATGGGCTGGCGCCCAGATAATGCAGGGTTCAAGCTTGTTCATGGAGTCTTTTACAAGTTCTGTAAAAAAGCTCAAGACGACAATGAGCGAGATTATTTCTTTATCATTGATGAAATCAATCGTGGCAATTTGTCAAAAATCTTTGGCGAACTCTTTATGCTCATTGAGCACGACAAGCGTAATGACCGCAACTCAATGCGGCTACTCTATGCAGATGAACAGTTCTACATTCCATCCAATGTCCACATCATCGGTATGATGAATACGGCGGATCGTAGCCTTGCTATGTTAGACTATGCCCTGCGCCGTCGATTCGCTTTCTTCGAGATGGAGCCTGCCTTTGATAGCGATGGATTCAAGAGTTATCAAGAGATCGTTGCCAATCCTAAGTTTGACAAACTGATAACCCAAATAAAAATCTTGAATACCGTGATTAAGGAAGATGTTAGTTTGGGCGGTGGATTTAGAATTGGCCACAGCTATTTTATCAAAAATGACAGCGCCACCGTTGATGATGTATGGCTACATACTGTTGTGAACTATGAAATCATCCCACTATTACAGGAGTATTGGTTTGATGAAACTAGCAAAGTTGAGGAGTGGACAAGCAGGCTACGAGGGGCAATTGTATGATTACAGAAAGCGGCATAAGAATCCAGAATATTTACTATATGCTGGCCTATGCTTTTTCAATGCTGAAAGAAGAGGGCTATGAGAAATTAGCCAGCGAAGAGTTCGATAATACCGCAGATTTGCTCTCTACTATTCTGGCAAAAGGAATTGCTATCCAAGTGAAACGAGGGCTAGGTAAGGAATATATCCCCATTACAGAACCCCTCTCCACTTTGCGTGGCAAGATTGATATTGCGCAGTCGATAAAGAGTCAAACACAGCTTAGAAAACAGCTTATTTGTAGCTATGATGAATTTTCCGTCAACACGAAACTCAATCAAATTATAAAGACAACTGTGCTCATTCTTCTACGTGAAAATATTAAGCCACAGGTGAAGAAAGAACTCAAAAATCTTATGATGTATTTTAAAGACATCGACACACTAAATCCATATAAAATCGACTGGAGCATGAAATTTCATCGAAACAATCAAAGCTATCAGATGCTAATTTCTATTTGCTACCTTGTCATAAAGGGGTTGTTGCAAAAAGATGATAAGGGCGACATGAAGATGCAAAAGTTTCTGGATGAACAGCGTATGTCAAGATTGTACGAGAAGTTCATTTTGGAGTATTACAAAGCCCATTTCCCATCTCTAAATGTGTCGTCCTCCCGAATTGATTGGGACATTGAAAGTGAAAATGAATACATCTCATTCCTACCCAAAATGCAGTCGGATATTATGTTGTCCACCAAAGACGGTAGCAGGACACTAATCATTGATGCAAAGTTCTATGCCAGAAGCATGACAACAGGACAGTACGGCAACAAGCAGACATTTCACTCCAATAATCTTTATCAAATCTTCACCTATGTGAAAAATAAAGATAGAGATAATACAGGCCATGTGAGTGGAATGTTGCTCTATGCTAAAACTGATGAAGAAGTGACTCCCGATGCAGAATTTAATATGGGTGGGAATCGGATTTCTGTGAAGAGTTTGGAGTTGAATAGAGATTTTCTCGAGATAGAAGAACAACTTAATGGTTTGATAGAAATATTATAAGGAGGCGCTGTATGGAACATATGCAAGAGAAAGATTTTGATAAACTGGCATTTGCAAAGGAATACAAGGATTGTAAACATGCAACCATCGTTCGATTATATTATTTAGGGACACATGTCGAGTATGGATGTGCAGTATGTGGAGCTAGGCATTCAGAGAAAAGTTTTTTTGATATACCTCAAAAGTAAGATTCTCTCGTGGCAAGCAAGGCAAGTGGTCACCCACATTGCATTTTGCTTATTGGGGGACACCCCCAATCCCCCTGAAAATGATGATAAAATCATCATTGCTACGCCCCCTATCGGGTGCTATAACCACAGGTCAATTTTGAGAATCGACCTGTGGTTTCCTATTTCTAAAATAATCTGAAAATCACATTGACTTTCATCTGAATTTAATATATAATTTCTTGCAAAGGAGGTGTGTGCCATGAATGAAGAAGTCGGGATGCGACTGCGTCAGTTGCGTGATGGTTTGGGCATTTCACAGGCCAAGATTGGCAAGATGATTGGCATTGGTCAAACGGCGGTCAATCGCTATGAAAACGGTGATTCTGCCACTCCCA
>JBCQUZ010000115.1:0-5754 GCA_047173645.1 Rikenellaceae bacterium | reverse complement strand
TGAAACTAACTTGAGAATGGTGTTGGTTGGGGTTGTATAACTCCAACTGGGAAATTGCATCCCAGCCGGAGTGTCTGACTCCTTAGTGAAATAGTGGTTGCTTATCCAAAATTCAGGTTATTATATTTGAAGGTTCAAAAAACTAAAAAATTATGTGTAAAAAATTTCTAGCTGAGGCAATTGGAACAATGGTTCTAGTGCTTATGGGTTGTGGTGCTGCAGTATTTAATAATTGTGGTATCGATACAGCATCTGTATTTGCAACGGCTGTCGCTTTTGGTTTGTCGGTTGTTGCTATGGCATATACTATCGGAGGAGTGTCAGGATGTCATATCAACCCTGCGATCACTTTGGCGGTTTGGATGTCGGGACGTATGAGTGGTAAAGAGGCTGGAACTTATATGATTGCGCAAGTTGTAGGTGCATTTGTTGGTTCTGCAATTCTTTTTGCTATTACTCAATCTATGACAGGTTTCACCTCGGGAACCTATACGGGAGCTAATAATGTTGCTGATGATCAGTTGGTTGCGGCTTTGATTGCGGAGGTAGTATTTACATTTATCTTTGTGTTGGTTGTTTTAGGAACCACCGATGCTAAATTGGGATCTCCAAAATTGGCAGGTTTGGCTATTGGTCTTACATTGATCTTGGTTCACATTGTCTGTATTCCAATCACAGGAACATCGGTTAATCCAGCGCGTAGTATCGCTCCAGCAATATTCCAAGGGGGCACTGCTTTGGCAAATCTTTGGGTATTTATTGTCGCTCCATTTTTGGGTGCTGCATTGTCGGCTGTAGTTTGGAAGGCGCTAGAAACCAAGGAGTAAGCCTTATTCTTTACGATAAAAAATATATCACCCTAGCTCTTAATTGATCTAGGGTGTTTTGTATATATGGTGCATATATCAGCCAATAGAGTCGGCTCGTTATATTTAATAAGAAAACAGTCGAAAGTTAAATAATTTAAATAAAATTGGTTGTTTTATTTGGATTCGCTTATATTATTTCATATCTTTGTCATGTGGTTAAATTATTTAACCTAGAATTATCAAAAGAGTTTAAATGCGATGAAATATAAAAGAGTGATACAGATACTATCCGACGGGCGGAGGAAATACTCTACCTTCAAGGGTGAAATATTGCAATGGAGCCAAAACGAAATAGATTCCCTAGCTCAAAATATAGATCATATTGGATATGCTGCCTACACCCTCGATTTTATGTGTTACGATGTCGAGGCGAAGGAGTTGCGTAGGCGTTATCCGCGAGCTAGAATAGTTAAAGTTGTGGGATTTGAAGTCGAAGATCATGATTTGCCCATAAATCCTAATGTTATATATTGATTGCATATGCCTCGACCAAAGCAAAAATTAACCTCTCGACACCACGAGATGCGCAAAGCTATAGTTCAAGAGCTGAGAGATATAGAGCCCGTGACTCCGAAAGCACGTTACCTGTTGTCGACGGAGGGTTTTATTGATTACTATTTTCGAATGCGCGAATTATACGATACCTATTTAGATGCTTATGAAGCTCTGGAAGAGTATTACACCTCCATCACAGGTCATCGCCGATACTCCGATTATGACTCTTTACGTCGTGCAATATTGCGCCGATATAGCTAACTAGAGTTTTTTTGCGAAATAGGCGTTATACAAGGCGGTCTAGCCTTTGTATAACGCCTATATAACAAATAAAGTTAAATAAGAGTAATAATGAATTTACTTGGTAAGCTCAAATCCAAGTTTCACTCCATTGTAAGTTGTTGCTAGAGAGCTAATAGTAGATAGTGTTGAGCTACTCTCCGACACGGAGCTCAATGCGCTAACGATCTTAAGCAAACTGTCTGCTGAGAAAAGCAACGAAAGATCTCCGCTCGAAATATAAGCGATAGTCGATATTGAACCGAGGTTCACTGATCCAAATGCTTTGAATGATAGAGTTAAAGTCTCGTCACCATCAATGGCATAAGTACCACTAAGTGTTTGACTAGCAAGAGTACACGAAAAAGATGAGTCCGAATTGAATGTGAATGTAAATGCTCCAGCCTTGATTCCCACCTTTGTAAATACGCTACTTAGTTTTGTCTCGATTTGCGATGTAATAAGGGTTCCAGCGGCTTCGCTAACAGCACTATCACTCTCGAGTAAAACCGAAGGGTTGCTATATGTCCATGTACCAGTGATCGACGATGTTGAAATAGCAGAGTCACCAAGAAGAGCAGAAGCCACCGAAGCAACAGTGCTCACTACACTCGAAGAGCTCGATGACGAAACCGCAGATGTAATGCTACTTGCCGCATCCGAAAGAGAGAATGCGCTAGCGCTACCAATCAACATAGCTACAGCAGAGAGAGTTGTAATAATTTTTTTCATAGTTATATTTTTAGTTTATTATAATATTTATATTGTAATATATGCCGTAAAATTACATAATATATTTTATTTCTTACCTCTTTTTTTATCTTTTTTCTGTGTGGACACAGCAGATGTTGGTTTTTGTAGAGCCTTTACAACATCGGGTGTAGCGTAAGGGTGTGCGGTGGTCATTGTGATATTACGACGCATAAGTTTACACACCTTATCGACAAGGGGCTTCTCTTGTGGGGTAGATATATTTATCGCGTGACCGCTTTTGCCTCCTCTTGCGGTGCGACCTATGCGATGAATATATTGCTCCGCTTCGAGAGGTAGTCCATAGTTATATACCACATCAATATCGTCAATATCTATGCCACGTGCAATAACATCTGTGGCAACAAGTAGGGTAGTATCTCCACTTTTGAATCTCTCCAATATATGTTCGCGAGCTACTTGGCTACGATCACTGTGCATCGCCTCGGTAAATATATCTCTTTCGCGCAAGAGTAACGACAATCTATCTGCCATTTTGCGCGAGCGTGTAAATATAACTCCTTTGCGCGGAGGATCGCTCTTAAGTATGTGAATTAGAAGGTGATCCATCATCTCTGTCGAAACATAATACCCCGATTGTTCGATCCTCTCAACCGCCAATGATTCTGTATTGACATGTGCTCTGAAAATCTCCGAAGGCATAATCTCCGATATTATCCCCTCGACCTCCACAGGGAGAGTCGCCGAGAAACATAGCGTTTGAGCATTCGATGCACGATATTTCGAAAGGCGTAATATCCCATCTCTAAAACCAAGATCCACCATTTGATCCACCTCGTCGAGAACAAAAAAATCAATCTCCTCTACATTTGCAACATCTTGATCTATAAGGTCTAATAATCGTCCAACTGTCGAGATTATAATTTGTGGATTCTCTCTCAACATCTCACGTTGCGACTCATACTCTACACCTCCATATATCACCGCTCGTTTTATGGATGACGATAGTTTGCCACACACCTCGTCGATTTGTTGCACAAGTTCCCTCGTTGGAGCGACTATAAGAGCTCGTTTATTATTATTATTATCAAGGCGTTCGACTATAGGCAGTAGGTAAGCCAAAGTTTTGCCACTTCCTGTTTGTGATTGAGCGAGTATGCTCTCTGATTTAACAGCATGAGGAATCACAAGTTGTTGAATAGGAGTAGGTTCTGTGACTTCTATGTTTTGCAACTTGTTGATTAATATATCTGATATTCCGAGTTTTTCGAAACCAGCCATCTATCTTGCTTGAATCATTTTTGCGTATGGTTCAACATCTTTGTCGATCCACATATTTCCACCAATCACCGAGTCGTGACCTATTGTGATACGTCCTAGGATAGAGGAGTTAGAGTATATTTTAACATTATTTTCGATAATCGGGTGGCGTGGAACATTGATTATATTTCCATTTTCGTCATATCTAAAACCCTTAGCTCCAAGGGTAACACCTTGGTAAACAACTACATTTTCGCCAATTATACATGTCTCACCAATCACAACTCCCGTGCCGTGATCTATAGCGAAGTATTTGCCAATTTGTGCGGCAGGGTGAATATCAATTCCAGTTTTGGAGTGTGCCATCTCCGAAATAATGCGAGGGATGATCGGCACACACAAACGATACAATTTATGTGCTATGCGGTGGTGGATCATCGCTACAATAGAGGGGTAACAAAATATAACCTCTCCCATGCTAGTTGCCGCAGGGTCAGCCTTATACATCGCCTCTACATCGGTTATAAGCATTGATTTTATCTCCTTTATTGACTCCACAAACTCTGTAGCAATATTTTGTGCGTTGTGTTCAATGGCGCAATCATCCTCAAATTTTAGGACTCGATCCACTTGATCGCACAGTAACGTATATATCTTTTCGAGATTTATAGCGATATGGTTCTTCAACATTCCACCTGCAATAGAGCTATCGCCCAAATATCCAGGGAAAATTGTCTCCGAAACTAGCGATACAATCTCGCTCATGATCTCTACTGTGGGGAGTGCACAGCTTCTTTTTTTGAGGTATTCACGGTTGTGATTAGCCAAAAGTTCGGCATTTTTTTCTATGATTGAGCTAATATCTTTCATCGTTTACGCTATGTTTTATAATGAGGGCAAACTTACAAAAAAAATAACAAAACCGCTAGCGATTTTGTTATTTTTTAAATAGATTCTTAGGATTAGGCGCATAGAGCGCACTCGTTACAACACCCTCTATTCTTGATTTTGCCATTATTTACGATGCAAAGTACTGGGCTTAATGCGGTTTGTCTATAAGTTCAAATATTCATGTGTCACATTACCAAGCTATAAGCCTTAAAATATAGTGCGCTCTATGCGCCTAATCCTATAGATTCTTTACACCCTAAGAGTGAATTTAGAACATTCTCCCTAGTTATTGTAAAGCTCCGTTGATAGGTATCTCTCGCCTCCATCGGGCAACATCACCACAATTCGCTTACCCTTATTTTGAGGTTCACGCGATACTTGAAGTGCCGCGTATAGAGCTGCTCCCGACGAAATTCCCACGAGTAATCCCTCCTGTGTCGCTACATTGCGCGACGATGTGAACGCATCCTCATTTGCAACCCTAATCACACGATCCACAACCTCCGAATTATAGATCTTTGGGATAAATCCAGCGCCAATTCCTTGTAGCTTATGTGCTCCAGCCTTGCCTCCCGAAAGTACAGGAGAGGATTCTGGCTCCACCGCAATAACCTCAATATTAGGGTTTAACTCCTTTAATCTTTTGCCATTGCCACTAATCGTACCACCTGTACCTACACCTCCAATAATAATATCGACTTGCCCACTGGTATCTCTCCAAATCTCTTCGGCTGTTGTGGCATAGTGCACCGCAGGGTTAGCCTCATTTTCGAATTGATTGAGAATCACCGCACCTTCGATCTCCTTTTGTAGAGCATATGCGCGATTTATCGCTCCCGTCATCCCCTCGGCTCCAGGGGTGAGGATGATTTGAGCACCTAGGGCGGCTAATAATCTACGGCGCTCGATACTCATTGTTTCGGGCATCGTCAAAATTAATTTATATCCATTTGCCGTCGCAACAAGTGCAAGACCTACGCCTGTATTTCCGCTTGTAGGTTCGATCAATGTTCCCCCTTTTGAGAGCAGACCCTTTGCTTCGGCATCGGCAACCATCGATTTCGCAACGCGATCTTTGACACTTCCAGCTGGGTTGAAGTACTCTAGTTTGGCTATGATATGTGCTTGAGCACCATTTTGTTGTTGAAAATTTTCGAGCTCCAAAAGTGGAGTATTACCGATTAGATCGGTGAGTTTTTTTGCTATTTTTTCCATCGTTTTATCTTTTTAACCTTCGCAAGGTAGTAAT
>JBCQUZ010000114.1:0-5794 GCA_047173645.1 Rikenellaceae bacterium | reverse complement strand
GCTGCGGATGTTGATGATAAGTTGCTGCACTTTAATTTGGATATAATTGGCAATATTGAGTTCTTACCATCTCACCCATACCGAGAGAGCAAAGAGGATATAAACGAATATTTTGATGATATAATTGGTGTCACGCTACATCAAGATGCACCGTTAGAGAAGATATTATTTTGGGTGAGCGATAGGTCGAAACATTATGTTGATAATAAGCCTATTCACGATTCACAGATTCGCTACAAGAGTGCCAAGGAGCAAACGTTGAGAGCGGAGTACCCGATGCTTGGTGGTGGATTTTTCTTCTTGATAGAGTGTCGTGAGAATTATGAGCTGATCCGTGAACTATGCTCGTTTGGTAGTGAGTTATTAGTGTTGTCTCCTCAGAATATCCAAGATGCAGTATTTGAGAGAATAAATAGTATGGCTACAAAATATAATAATTTACGAAGATAGCGTTCGTAATAGCATCATATCTTTGCAGTGTGATTAGGGAACAACAGCATTGCTATTGATGATACATTTTATCCGCAAGTAGCTAACATTAGAAAATAATCCCTATATTTGTATATACTCGATCTTTGAATACTCTGAAGGAAGTTACATTTTGAACTCGTTATGCGTGGTGCAAGCCCTGCTCACCTGTGAGTAGATTCGCATAATGTCTTGGCTCTGCGGAGCTAAAGATAACAACGTTATATCGTAAACGCTTTTAGCTTAACATGCTGTGAGCATGCGAATAATGATAGTTGATATTATAGTAGTTATAGTAGTTTTTAATCACTACAGCTCTTACATAAAGAAAAGATTCTTCCACACAGAGATATTCAAAGGTCGATTTTTAATCCCAGCAGTTAAATGGAACGTGAACAGATAGCAAACATAGCAAGAGCGATGACAAGCAGAGAAGATCTGCTCTCGTTACTCAACTATATCAAGCAGAACGATATGGCAGAGCGTGGTTTGTCGGATAAGTTCCACCCATTTACAGAGAAACACATCACATACTACTGCAATCCAAATAACACATTTCACCGTTACCGCACATTCGAGATTAAAAAGAAGTCAGGCGGAGTGCGAAAAATCACAGCACCTCGAAATAGAAGTTACAAATATCTTCTCTCGTGTTTGAACGAGTTGTTGAAGTCGCTCTACACACCATCCGCCAACGCTATGGGCTTTACTGAGGGACGTTCGGTAGTGACCAATGCTGATCGCCACAAAGGACAGAACTACGTCTATAACATCGACCTAAAGGACTTCTTCCCTAGCATCGACCAAGCACGTGTTTGGAAGCGATTGCAGTTGAAGCCTTTCAATTTCCCCGTAGCCGTCGCAAACGTCATCGCTGGAATATGCTCTATGAGAGAAGAGATTAAAATGACTGACGAGCAGAAACAATATCGCTATATTTTACCACAAGGTGCACCTACATCACCAATTATCACTAATATGATTTGCGATAAATTAGATCATAGATTGGCTGGACTTGCCAAGCGATTTGGATTAAATTTTACACGCTACGCCGATGATATTACATTTTCATCGATGCATAATGTCTATCAATCGGATGGTGCGTTTTTTAAGGAGCTGCATCGAATAATCGTAGATCAAGGGTTTACAATCAATGACTCCAAAACACGCCTCCAAAAGCGTGGAGCTCGTCAAGAGGTTACTGGTATCATCGTGAGTGATAAGTTGAATGTGACTCAAAAATATGTACGAGACATTCGCAATATTTTGTATATGTGGGATAGGTATGGTTATGAGGTGGCATACAGCAAGTTTTTTCCTAAATATAAAGCAGAGAAAGGGCACATTAAAAAAGGAACACCCGATTTAGTATCAGTAATTGATGGTAAGTTGATGTATATGAAGATGGTTAAAGGCGAAAGCGATAGTACATATAGCAAGTTGTACTCCAAATTTATGCACCTCACCAGTGATTTTAGGGCTTCTGTTAAAAATACTGAACGTAAAGTTACAACCTTCATCGATACAACACCTCTGTTGGAGTTTGAAAAACTATATAATATAAAGGTTAATATTGATATATATCTTTGCAACATAGGCGAAGGTATAGGCAATTTCAATACTCCTATTGAGGTGCGACGTGCATATTATAGACACGGAAGTAAAAATGTCAATGTTGCAATAGATAAGCTCGTCACAGCAGAAGATAAAAGGGAGGAGCTATCAATCTCAACTTGTCGAAATGCTAAAGGAAAAGTATATAAATTGCTACATCGCACCGATAAAATAATTCTACAGAGCAAGCTTCAAAATATAAACATAGATATTGATGTTCTGAACCAAGATCTCGACTCACTACTCAACGATACACCATGAACGACAAACTAAGATCAACCCTCGAAAAGATAGAGGCTCTGGCGAAGCAGAATCCAGACTTCGCCCTCAAATTGCAGAAGATAGCTAAGTGCTCGTCTTCTGCAAATTCTGCGTCAATACCGAATGGTGTTGCGGATGATATATCGGCAATACGCGGAGCTCTTTCGATTCGAGCAGATAAGAGTATTTCGTATGATTTTGTCTCGTATCAGCGAATGAGAGATCAGCTGATAATTGATAACCTGCGAATGGAGAATGCGCGGTTAGACACAAAATTGAGTGATACAGAACTTTATGTATCGTTCTGCGTGAATGCGTTCTACCAGGTTGAGAGTATTATTAACTATTATTTTTACAAGAGTTATAGTGATATTCAAGATCTTGTGTGCGTCATAGAAAAGATGACAGAGAATGAAACTAAAGATTATCGTTACAAAAGCACAGGCAGAGAACAGAATGTAGGTAGCATACCTATTGCGCATAAAATTAATGCGATATATAATCTACTTCTGCCTAATGAGGTAAAAGCAGACAAAGTCTTTATGGGTAAATTAAGGGTCGTCAGAAATGATTACTCACACAGAGGAGGCAGCGGAGAGAGTTCCGAGAAGAGCAACGAGACCTTTAATGACTTTTATAAAAGGTACTCGTTGGATAATATCAGGGCTTCTGTTATTATGTTGGTACACACTATCAAGGCTGAGTTAGAAAAACCAACTGTCGTGGCTGAAGAACCGAAATGGGTAGAGGGGGTCATATCATCAAAGCACGCAGGTTGCTGTTTTGTGAAATATGGAGAGAGTACTTGTGTGCAAATGCCGTCAAAGTTATTCTCGCAGGTCAAAGAGTTGAATCAAGGCGATATAATAATGCTAAGGATAGCTAAGGATAGTATAATAGACGTAAAAATGAATAGTTAATAAATGGTAAACTTAACAGACAAATACATCCTATTCTTTGGCGGAACATTCGACAACTTCTGCCCTTGTGTGATTATATATAACGATATTGAGTTTCACTCTTCCGAACAGCTATTTATGTATCTTAAGGCTCTAACGTTTGATGATTTAGAGGTTGCTGAATTGATAAGTAAGGTAAGCCTACCCGTTGAAGCAAAGCGTTTAGGGCGGCACGTGAGAAATTTCGATGAGGAGATTTGGATTAAAGAGCGGGAACGATGTATGGAGACAGCGGTATATGAGAAATTCAAGCAAAACGAGACCCTGCGCAAGGAGCTATTATGCGAAGAGTTCAAAGGTCTCCAATTCGTGGAAGCATCACCATTTGATACGAATTGGGGAATTGGTCTAAGCACTCATAATCCAGATGCTTACAATAAAGAGACTTGGAAAGGATTAAACCTTTTAGGGCAGTGTATTGATAGAGTGAGAGATAGACTGCTTGTGGAGTGTAAGTAAATTCAAATGACGTTAAGATATGGAAATTCAAGGGAAAGTAATTCAGATTATGCCAGCCGCAAAAGGCACATCAGCCCGTGGCGAATGGCAACGACAAGAGGTAATATTCGAGTATGCCGATGGTCAATATTCACGAAAATTGGCAGTCTCGTTTTTCAACAAGCCAACCGATATTGAGAACCTTAAAATAGGCGAGATCTACAACGTCTCATTCAACATCGAGTCAAGAGAGTACAACAATCGCTGGTACACAGAGCTTCGAGCGTGGCGAGTTACGGTGTTGGAGATTACATCGCCTGAGTCATCATCAAGCCCTTTTGCTGAAGAATTAAGTGATGTTGATCCATTTTAGATAGACGCTTCTGAAATAAGGAATGAGTGATTGGTTTAGTCTAGTTTTGTGAACAAAATAACTTTATTATGCTATAACGTAGGCAATGTGTATTGTGAATTTTAGAAAAATTTATACCTTTGCTGACGATATAAGCATATCAACAACGTGAAGCAGAATATAGCGATACAAAGCACTTCGCTCGTTTCTAAATCGTTAGCAGTTACCTAAAGATGGGAGGTAATGCGTTGATTTTGAGGGCGTATAGATTTGTAGTGTGACTCTACTAGTGGTAGGAGAACCGCTTGTCGATACCTGCCGCAGCTAACCATTTTTTGAGTGGTGCTTGGGTGTAGTGGCGTTTTAGTCCTTTGAATACTAACCCTTCGCCTCGCTCTCCGCAGAGCTCTAAAGCATCGAAGTTGATTGGTAAAGTTGCAAATTTCTTGCTCTTTTGGGTGCGTAGGCGGATATTGTAGCCTCCATCGGGTGCTTTGACGATCTCGCTCCAATCGAGTTTGAGGATGTCGCTGATTCTTAGACCTGTAAGGCACGAGAATATTGATGCTCGTTTCAAAACATCTATATCGCAAAGGGTTGCGACAAGTTGCATCAACTCCTCGTGCGTAAGATGTTCTCGCTGTGTGCTTTCGCTCTTTATGCCATCTAAGAACTCATTTACATTTTCCTTGATACGTTTATCTCGGTAGGCGATTTTGAGCAGCGCACGGAATGTTGCATAATATCCAGCAGCGGAGTTTTGCGCCATAGTCTTTTTGCCCTGCCTAAGTTGTGGAGCGTTCAAAAGGTACTCTCCAAACTTTCTACACAGATCAACTGTAATCTCGCCAAAAGAGCATTTGCCACCCACAAAGTTGTAGAAGTGGTTGTAAACATATTTCCATTTGGCGTTCTTATGGATAAGCATATCTTTGTAGTAGGCAATAAAATCCCCCTTCATCTTATGCTTGTCAAAGAACCCAAACTCCTCATTGATAATTGAAGTTTGTCGCATACAGCGCACCGCTTCCGCCTTATCGAGCATCTCACGATTGAAATTCAGCTCCATCTGGTTCTTGGGGTTCTTATATATGTATATGCCGAGTGACTCCCTGCGGCTCTCCTTCATCGTCTCGGGAACTCGGATCGGAGGGTAGTAGTCGAGGTAGAGCGAGATCTTGTTATCCTTGACAGCCCTGCGACGTAGTGTTACTTTTGATATTGCCATTATATAATTATTGTTTTTTCAAATAGTTGGTCTAATTCGGATTTGGAGATTTTGATATATCGCCCCTCCTTAATCTTGGTTATTTTGTTGCGTCGAATGTGGTGTGAAAGTGCATCAGCCGTGAGATTAAATTTCGCCATCGCCTCTTTCGTCGTGTAGTACTCAGGCTCTGGTGGCGCAACCTCACCTCTCGCAATGTCGAAGTGTCTCTTGGAGTAGAATGTTTTGTTTCCCTCCTTTTTCTTCGGAATACCTTTCAACTTTACATATTCATAGATGCTTCGCAATGTCAAGCCATATTTCGCTTGGATCTCGGACGCTTTATACCACTCCGTAATATCAGGGTCGGCAGCCCGCTTTGCGAAATAGTCATCTATGTGTCGTTTGCTAACGTGGGTTTTGCCCTGCTTTAGTACCTTTGGGATTTTGTTATCCTTGATTAGTCGGTGTGCCCAACTCTCACCAATTGCATAT
>JBCQUZ010000113.1:0-5868 GCA_047173645.1 Rikenellaceae bacterium | reverse complement strand
AGGGTGAAGATTGATGATGTTTTGAGTGTGCGTGGTGGGCGATGTAGTATGGCAACAAGTATGGCGACATATGAATAAATAGCAATACAAAGCAACAAACAAAGTAACAAGCAATTATAATTTAATTTTTTTTTTATGAATTTAATTTTTTTTTTATGAAACAACTAATGACAAAATTTGTTAGTAGATGTGCCGTAGTTGTCGGTACATTTGCTCTCGTGTTGTCATCTTGTACGGTCAGTGATGTTGAGGCAGACATTGATGCACTAGATGAGAAGTACGAGGAGCTCGCGTCGACCCAAGTTGCCGACACAGAGTCTCAAACAGAGGCCTTGGAGGCTGCTTTTGCCGAGGCTGAAACTCTTATCAGCGAGCAATCAGACGCGTTGACTACTCTTCGCGAGGAGATGGAGGCAGAGATCGCATCTCTAAATTCTGATATTGAGAATAACTACGTCACTAAAGAGGAGTTGGCCGCTGAGGTTGAGGCTCTTGAGGAGGAGGTAGAGGAACTAGAATCTGCGTTGACAGACTCTGTTAGCACTACTCAAGCAGAGGTTGACGCTCTTGAGGTTTACGTAGCTGCTCTTGAGGCAGACATCGCTGTAACTTATGCGACTATCGCAAACTTGGAGCTTCTTGAGGCACGTGTTGCTACTTTGGGGTCGGCAGTTGATGACATCAACACAGCAATCACTAACCTAGAGAGCAAAGATGCAGAGCTACAAGCTCTTATCGAGTCAAACGATGCAGACATCACAACTCTTCAAGAGGATCTTGTTGATCTTGCTACAGATCTAGCAAACGAGATTGCACGCGTAGATGGTGTTATCGAGGCTTTGGCTGAGCGTGTAACTGCAAACGAAGAGTCTATCGTAGCTTTGAATACAACTCTTGCCGAGCTAACAGCTACTGTAGAGTCTATCAGAGTAGATCTTCAATCTCAAATCGACACTCTAGGTGATGAGGTTGACGCAATCGACGTTCGCCTTACAGCTGCAGAGGAGAAGATCACAGCTATCGAGGCTGAGTTGGTAGAGGTATGGGCTGAGTTCGAGACAGTACGCGATGAGTTCGCAGCTGCAGACCAAGCTATGTACGAGAAGATCACAGCTGAGTATGAGGCTGCTCTAATTGCTCTTGAGGAGTCTCTTAAGACATGGACAGGTGAGCAATTGGCTGTTTATTGGTCACAATACTTCGATTTGACAAACTCTGTAGAGTGCGACGCTTTTGTTGATGCAATGAAGGCTCTTCTTACAGATTCTTCAGAGAACGAGTGGTTTGTTAACCAATATGAGTTGGATGTAGTTATCGCTGCTTTGGATCAATTGGAGTCAGACTTCCTTAACTTGAAGAGCGAGTACGAGCAATATGTCGCAGATAACGACTTGGCAATCGAGATGATTAACGAGCTAATCACAACTATCCTTGCTAATATCGACGACATCGATGGTAGAGTAGGTGCAATCGAGGAGCTTATCGAGTATATCACATATGTTCCAACTAACATGTGGGGTTGCATGACATTGTCTGTAGGTACTTACGACTGGTTCGATGTTAATGGTGACGGAGGTTATGATTTAGCAACTGATATTCCTCTTTACTACAACTATGTAACTGTTGATGGTGCTACTACATCTACTGAGTACACTACAGAGGCTACATTCCGTGTTTATCCTGCTGCTAAGGTTGCAGACATCACTGCTGTAACAGCTAACGTTGTAGAGGTGGTAACAAGAGCTACTGCATACAATGTTGATGTTGAGATCCTTTCTTATGACGAGACAGAGGGAACTATTACAGTTGAGATCGCTACAGACTACGATTATCCTACCAATGCGGCTGCTAACGAGACTATCTCTATGGCATTCGACTTCACTTACGATCGTGGTGTAGTTGAGACAACAGATGAGGCTGGTGCCACTACAACTACTACAAAGTATGAGGAGAAGGTATTCCAAACAGACTACGTAGCTTCGGTTGCGATAGATGGTACTCCAGCTGTTGATGCTACTGATGTTTACTACTCTAACGTAGATACAGATGTTGTCGATGATGGTACTGTAACTTATACTAATGTATGGTATGGAACTACATTTACTGCATTTGCGTTGAATGACAAGGAGATTGAGACAACAGCAGATTATTCAGTTTACTACACTACAGCTACTGAGCTTGCTGCAGACGCTGATCTTTATGTAGATGTTGATGGTGCATTTGTTGCTCTTGAAACTCTTTATGATGTTACTCTTGATTTCGTTGCTCCTACTACTGCTCCTACTTATACAGGTAATAGAGCTAATCAATATGACTTTTATGCAACATATGTTGCTATTAGTCTCGTAGGATATTCAGGTGATAAGTTTGTTTCGGATGCTTACTCAATCAAAATTGATGGTAAGACTATCGCTTCAAATATTAGTGAGACTATTCTTGTTGTGAAGTCTGGTGATTTGTCTGGTCTTGTTTATGATTTGGCATGGGATTACTCTACAGCTGTTGTTGCTAGTCCTTATCAAACAGTTGATATTGATATGTTAGGTGAGCTTAACACTAATGCTATGACATATACTCTTGCTGACCAAATTAGTAGTTATCCTGAATATGACGGTACTTCAAACACTGATTGTTATATAGTTTCTATTAATGATGCTCAAGGTAATGATGTTGATCCTGCTGTATTTGATATTGATGATGTAGTATTTACTATCGGAACTGTAGCAGAGGGAACAGCGGAGATCGCTCTTACTACAAGTAGTTCGCTTGTCGAAAGTGCAACTTACTATGTGACTATTGAGTTCTGGTATAAGGATACTGACGAAGAGACAGCTTCAACTATCACAGCTACAGTTAATGTAACAGGTGCTCCAGCAATCGTATATGCAGGTGATGATGTTGATGTATATCAAACCCTATCGAAAACTAATTATACATTTGCTACAGTTTATGATGTTTATGATGATTATGCTAAAAATGCAACGATAGATCAATTCGGTTCTGTGGCTATCTTTAAGGAGGCTATGTATGGTGCAATCGAGTCTAATCCAAATGCTAATGGTAGCAACTACACATCATACACAGATGGTTCATGGTATAACGCATTCTATGGTGGTAGTGTAGAAACTGATGACCTAGCAACTGATTTCTATGTTGGTATTTCGGCAGCATACACAACTGGTGGTGCTACTGTAGTTAGAACATACGACTATGTAGATGCAACAGGATTCTCATTGTCTACAACAGCTAACTTGACTGTTACCTCTTTGGAGGGTAGCTTGGTTCACAACCCAACATATGTATATGTTGATAGTTCTGATTTCTATACTACATTCTTCTCTTCTACATTGACAGCTGGTAATAGCTCTACTCTTGCTACATTGACTACACGTGATATTGAGACTGCTCTATTGTTTGATTATGATGAGATTATTGCTGATGCTAATCCTGTAGTTGAGATCACTTATGAGCTTGATGCTGCTGATGCTAGCTATGCAACAATTGCTGATGATGCTAATGGCGATGAGCACTTATACATGGCTTCTGCTCTTTCAGCACTTGAAGTAACTCTTACTGCTTACTTGTGGGTGAATGGTATTATGGTTGATTCGCAAGTATTCGATGCTGTAGTTGTTGATCCACTTGCTGACCGTGCTACAGGTTTGAAGGTTAGCTCTACTTTTGTTACTGATGGTGTTCTAACAATGGATATTGATGATGATTATGATCTATATGATGAGTTTGAGTTGATGTCTATCAATACGGGTGAGTATCCTCTAAATGATGGATTCCCTTATAACATCTTTGGTTCAACTGTAGGTAAGACCATCTTAACTCTACTTGGTGGTGATCTTTATGTTGATATTGTTGCAGATCCAACTAATGGTGATTCTAGAATGTTGGCATATGATTCTGCTACTCAAACATTGTATTACGATTATTCAACTACTCCTGTGCTTCTTGAGGATCAAAAGTTCACTGTTACTATCACTTACGAGGATAAGTACACAGCGGAGTTGGGTGCAACAAACACTATTACATTTGAGGTTATTGTAGAGAAGACAGCTACTGTTAACTAATAAAATCTTACTGGAGGCTTATATGGCTCCAGTTTGATAAATTTCCTTATTTTTGAGAGGTGCCATGGTTGTGGCGCCTCTTTTTTTTGTGGGTGTAGGTGGTTGATTGTCTTATCAAAATAATCACAAGAGAACTCCACTGCATGTCATTGCGGACTTGTTTAGTGGATTTTACTTCCTTGTTTGGGGTGTGTTGCAACTCTGCGAGTTGTCGCCCTCCTGCGCGCTTTTGCATTGGTAAAAGTGCTTTTTTTTAGGAGGGGAGGGTGAAAACATCTTTGGGGCAGAGGCTGGGCTGCCCTTGTGCAGGGTGGGCAGTGTGTAGCCGCACAGGCTGGGCTGCCCTTGTGCAGGGTGGGCAGTGTGTAGCCGCACAGGCTGGGAAAACTGCGTTTTCCGCTTATATATATATAAAAAAAGCCACGAACCCTAAGGCTCGTGGCTTTTTATAAAGATAGTTTATATTACTCTAGGATGCAGATCACAACACGATTCTTCTCATGTTCAGCGAATGGTTGAACCGATGATCCCTTATAATCGGTAACGATATTGTCGCGAGACACACCACGCTCAATCAATTTAGCTGTGACATTTTCAGCTCTTAGTTGAGAAACTTTAGAGTTGTAGTATGCGCTACCTGTTGCTACATCGGCATATCCCGTAACAGATACTTTGCTATTTGGGTTCGCCTTCATATATGTAGCAAGAGAGTTGATTAGCGATTCACCCTCAGCTGTAACCTCCGCAGAGTTGATCTCAAAGAAGATATTGCGTGGCTCCTTAGATTCGGCAGCTTTAGCCTTAGCCTTAGCAGCTGTGTCGGCATCGCGTTTAGCCTTCTCTTTGGCAGCTTGTTCTTTGGCAGCTTGCTCCTTTGCTGCTTGTTGTTTGGCAGCTGCTTGTTGTTTTGCGGTCGCAGCGTCGCGAGCAGCCTTCTCCTTAGCTGCAACTTCGGTAGCGGTAGCAGCCTCAGCTTTCTTCGATCCAAACTTGTATGTCACACCGACAAGTCCGTTGAATTGCCAATCGACTGTTGGGGCATCCTTCGAATTGAAGTTGTCGTTGATGATGTTGCAATTAAGTTCGGCATTGACCGAGAACTTATCCGAAAGGCGGATGTCAGTACCGATACCAAAGCGTGCTGCGGGGGATGTGCTACTATCTGTCCAAAGGTTTTCGAGAAGGTAGTTTTGTGCGTTGATTGCAACAGCTTCGTCATTGTTGAATGCGTAGTTGAATCCAACACCCAAAAGTGCGTATGGCTCGAATAGGCGATCGCTCTTGTAGTCGCAGAAGATATTGATTACATTGAATGTCGCATCGAGGTTTGCTTGAAGGTAGTTGTACTTGAAGCTCTCCGAAAGAGTTACCGCACGACCCTTACCTTGAATACCACTTGCGCCTAAGCGAAGTCCAAACACGGGGGTGAATTGGTAGCCACCAGATAGGGCAACAGCAGGAGTTGCAAGATTTGAGAATGATGATTCGCCAAGAGTGTAACCTACACCAACCTGACCACGAAGGTTCCACCCAGGGTAGAACTTTGAGCTATCGCTTTGAGCAAAAGTAGGGATAGTTGCCGCTGATAGCATTAGCAAGGCTATGCCCTTTTTAAAATTAATCATAGTTTTATTGTTTATTTAATTTGTTTATAATTCTTGTATTAATTTGTATGTACATTATCAACTACAAAAATAGTAAAAAAGTTTCGAATAATCAAATTTTTGGTGTTGATGCTCTCTGTTTTGTGAAATAAAAAGTTGCTAATTGTGGTTGTTTGATTGTAGGT
>JBCQUZ010000112.1:0-5920 GCA_047173645.1 Rikenellaceae bacterium | reverse complement strand
TGTTTTGTAGTGCCTTTGAGATGTTCCTTTGACGGTTGCACACAATTTGAAAATACCGTCCTTAAATTGATAAGAAAGATTGATGTTTGCCATGATTTATAAGGTTTTAGGCAAACGCTTAATGATATTTTGAGATAGCACAAATTCAGCACAAAAAAGAGCTAAACAAGGCTATTTCAACATTTGATTTTATAAGCTACTCCATTTAGCGTACAAATGAAATAAAGCTAAGTAAATTAAAATCAATCAATTAGTAACTAAGAAAGAGTAAAATGAATTACTCTTTCTTAGTAGTAGTGGAGATGGCGGGAGTCGAACCCGCGTCCAAACAAGGAGCCCGAGAGCTTTCTACACGTTTAGTTGGCTTTAGATCCTTCTGTCGTAATATGGTAGTCAACAACCGAACCACGACCCCAGTCTCTAAATTTCGCGCATTGATCGAGACACCTCAACACACTATCTCTTAATGGATGATACCCCATATGATCGATGATTAAAGAGCGGAACCATCGAGTCGGGATACTTGTCGCCGAAGTAGCCTTGACCCCAGCGATTAAGCTAATTTTCCTGGAAAATTAGGCAGCAAGTGCGACGTTATTATTGTCAATTAAATTTTGAGCCTTAGGATTAACGAGCCACCACACAAAGCTCGACGTGCTTACAATCAACCTCATCCTGCTGTCAAAACCGGTCATCCCCGAATATTTGCAACGAATTACTTTGAATTGAGACACAAAGATAGTGCATTTTTTTGGATAAAAAAAATCCTGACCTCTATTTTATCTCTGTTTTAAGATGAGCGCAAACATGAGTGCGACCATTTTGAACCTATCTTAAAACAGAGAAACACCCCCTATACATTCAAACTATCAAACGTGCAAACTACGACATATTGCTCATCGCTAGCGACAGATTTATAAACAAATCCTGCCACTTCGAAATAGAGGTCGCCATCTATCAAAACCTCTCTAATATCCGCTTCGGGTAGTTCGGGCAATATCATCCCTATCTCTGGAAGAGCGATTTCATATCCACCGCTTGATGACTCTTTGTAGATAACACCTCGGCAACTATAAAACTTACGATTTAACACACTCACAACCGAGTATCCTTTGGGTAACTCACTAACTGTTATTCCTGTTGGTGGAGCCACTGTTTTATATCCATCCGCAACCTCTACATAATATCGACCCTTTGATTGGTAATATGTTAGATCTTGATAGTTGGTTGTTGTATAACCTTTTGATAAACTCTTCACCTCTTTGGACTCCTTGGTGTCGCGAATAATGATTGATCTTGAAAGTACATTAGATGTCGTCTCTGCTGATGCTGTCATTATGGTTGTTGATGCAAAAATTGCGATTAATAGTGCATGCCAATTCATTTTGATTTTACTCGTTTTCATAACCTTTTCTTAATTAAACACAAGCTCCCCTTTACGTTAAACTCACATTAGTTTATTATACTTACTTAATATCAAATTTGATCTTGTTTGTGCACAGAAATCATCTCTTCAACACACTTGCTGAATTGTTGTTCTTTCGATAGTATAGATTACAAAATGGCACAAAAGTTAAAAATACAAAAGGAAATAAAATTTTATAATTCAGAAATTTTATGTAAGTTTGTATGGTTTTAACCATGCAAGTTAGCCATTAACCTTAATGCCACAAACCTTAAAATAATATTATGAACAAAGAGATCGTAATCAAATTTAAAGATGTATCTATATACCACGCACATGACCCTTTTGGCAACACATCTGCCAAGAAGATTATACGCGATGGAGATCTAATATTATCGGGTGTAAATCTTGAGGTTCGTTCGGGTGATTTTATATTTTTGTTGGGTCGCGTGGGTAGTGGCAAGAGTTCGTTACTCAAGACTCTATACGCTGAAATACAGCTTCTTGTAGGCAAAGGGCATGTCGTAGGATTTGATCTTCGCAAATTAAAAAGGGGTGATATTCCATACCTTAGACGACGCATGGGTATCGTGTTTCAAGATTTTCAACTTCTTGGTGATCGCAACATATTTATGAATCTATATTATGTGATGAAAGCCACGGGTTGGAAGAGTGAAGTGAGTATTCGCAAACGCATCGATGAGGTGCTGACGATGGTTGATTTGAGCCACAAAGCACACAAAATGCCATTTGAATTGTCGGGTGGTGAACAACAACGTTTGGTTATAGCACGAGCGCTTCTTAATTCACCTAAATTGTTGCTCGCCGACGAACCCACGGGTAACCTTGATCCTATTACAGCAGAGGGTATTATGTCTATTTTTCAGAAGATTTCACAGAGTGGATGTGCTGTTGTGATGTCGACTCACAATACGGCTCTTATTGAGCAATATCCTGCGCGCACAATCTTCTTCTCGAAAGGCGAAATAGAGGAGGTAGATTTATCGATATTAGAGGGGTAAAACCTTGTAATTCCCGAAACTTTTTGCTATATTTGCATGGTTAATTTACGAGTATATAATAAATGAATACTGAACAACAAGAAATTAAGCCGAATAGTGAATATTCGGCTTCAAATATCCAAGTCTTAGAGGGTTTGGAGGCTGTGCGTAAACGTCCAGCAATGTATATCGGAGACACTGGAGAAAAGGGATTGCACCACCTAGTTTACGAGGTTGTAGATAACTCTATCGACGAAGCACTAGCAGGTCACTGTAGCCACATATATGTTACAATCAACGAAGATAACTCAATTTCTGTACGAGACAATGGTCGTGGTATCCCTGTAGATTACCACGAGAAGGAGAAGAAATCAGCCCTAGAGGTTGTGCTCACTGTGCTCCACGCTGGAGGTAAATTTGACAAGGGTAGCTACAAGGTATCTGGAGGTTTGCACGGTGTAGGTGTGTCGTGTGTGAATGCACTATCAACATTGCTTATTGCTGAAGTTCACAAAAATGGTAAGATATATCGTCAATCATACAGTAAGGGAGTTCCACAAACACAAGTCGAGGTAATAGGAGATTGTGATGATCGTGGTACGACGGTAACCTTCAAACCAGATGCTGAGATATTTACACAGACAACAATCTATAAATATGATATTCTTGCAAAGCGCTTGCGCGAGCTTGCGTTCCTAAACAAAGGTATTCACCTTTCGCTCACCGACAAACGCCCAGATGAGGGTCGCGAGGGTGATCGTGTAGATGAGTTCTATTCGGAGGATGGACTCAAAGAGTTTGTTAAGTTCTTGGATGCTACACGTGGCGAACCAATCGTGGAGTCAATCATATATCTAGATACCGAGAAGAATGGTGTACCAGTTGAGGTTGCGATGCAATACAACAACTCATATTCGGAGAATGTACACTCATATGTCAACAATATCAACACCATAGAGGGTGGAACCCACCTTACAGGATTTAGACGAGCTTTGACACGTACGCTAAAGAAATATGCCGATGAATCGGGTATGCTTGCCAAGCTAAAGTTCGAGATTAGTGGTGATGACTTCCGCGAAGGACTCACAGCCGTAGTTTCGGTAAAGGTTGCAGAGCCTCAATTCGAGGGACAGACAAAGACAAAGTTGGGTAATGACGAGGTTTCGGCAGCTGTAGATCAAGCGATGTCGGGAGCGTTGTCTCAATATTTGGAGGAGAATCCTAAGGATGCACGTGCAATTGTACAAAAGGTGATCTTGGCAGCTACGGCACGCCACGCGGCGCGTCACGCTCGCGAGATGGTGCAACGCAAAACAAACCTTTCGGGGGCAGGACTTCCTGGAAAGTTGTCTGATTGTTCGAGTCGAGATCGCTCTATTGCAGAGATCTTCTTTGTCGAGGGAGATTCGGCGGGTGGTACAGCCAAAATGGGACGTAATCGCCTATTCCAAGCCATCATGCCATTGCGTGGTAAGATCCTTAACATCGAGAAGGCTCAAGAGCATAAGATGTGGGAGAATGAGGAGATCAAGAATATGTTTACTGCTCTAGGTGTATCTATCGGAACCGAGGAGGATAGCAAAGCTCTTAATATCACAAAGTTGCGTTACGATAAGATCATTATCATGACCGATGCTGATGTGGATGGTAGCCACATTGCAACCCTTATTCTTACATTCTTCTTCCGCAAGATGAAGGAGCTAATCGAGAATGGACATATCTACATCGCTACCCCACCGCTCTACCTTATCAAAAAAGGAAAGAACGAGCGTTATTGTTGGAGCGAAAAAGAGCGCGAAGATGCAATCGAGGCATTCGGCAGCAAAGGCGTTAATATCCAACGATATAAAGGTCTTGGAGAGATGAATGCAGAGCAGTTGTGGAGCACAACGATGAACCCCGATACTCGTATTTTGCGTCGCGTGACAATCGACAATGCGGCTGAGGCAGATCACGTATTCTCGATGCTTATGGGAGACGAAGTTCCACCACGTAGAGAGTTCATTGAGCGTAATGCTCACTATGCAAATATTGACGCATAACAAAGAGTAGACTCATAATTTAGAGTCCAGCAAAACTACAATAGGTACACCATACCAAACATTAATCACCGCTATCTTTGGCGGTGATTTTTTTGTGCTGTTTTAAACCTGAAACTTGTTGGCTAGCTTACGATGGAGGGAGGATATTTATATTGCAAAAAGTTTGGTATAAAGATAAAATGTGCTACTTTTGTATAGGTATTACTTGTTAAAAAAAATTTTTTATGAAAAAGATTCTTCTTTTAGTTGCATTCATGGTAAGTGCAGCGTTTGTTGCTAATGCGCAATCATTTGGCTCCGAGAGTCGTTACGTTGGTCTTGGTCTTGGAGTAGGTGGTGGATATGGTATTCCTGTCTCTGCTTTTTATGAGCAAGCCGTTCACGAACATGTTGGTGTCGGCGCTACTATTGCTTATGCTGGAACAAGCGAGGGAAACTGGAACTACTCTAATTTGCTAATTGGTGTTCGCGCTAACTATCACTTCTTGGAGCATATCGAAACTGGAACAAATTGGGACACTTATGGAGGTGTTATCCTTGGATATAATATTGTCTCTGCATCGTGGGATGGCACAGGTATTCAAACCGATTCTGCATCTGCTAGCGAATTGATCTTTGGAGTTCAAATTGGTGCACGCTACTGTTTCAATAGCTCATGGGCTGCTTTTGGCGAAATTGGCTATGGCATCGGAGTGTTGACCGTAGGTGCTACATACTCATTCTAATGTATATTATACTATTAAGTCGTGTTATTTGATTTGTATCTAAAAAGTTTTATATATACATAAAAAATATTACTTTTGTCGCGGTGTTACAAACTTAAATATTTTTATGAAAAAAATTCTTTTTTTAGTTGCATTCGTCATTAGTGCGACATTTGTCGCTAACGCACAATCGTTCAATGCCGAGAGTCGTTATGTTGGTTTTGGACTTTGAGTAGGTGGTGAATGTAGTATACCTCCCATATCTGTTTATTATGAACAAGCTGTTCACGAAAACATAAGTGTCGGTGGAACAGTTGCCTTTGCTAGAACTAGCGAAAGTTACTGGAACTACTCTAACTTACTATTGGGGGTTCGCGCCAACTACCACTTCTTGGAGCAGATCGAATCTGGAACAGATTGGGATGCTTATGGAGGTGTTACTCTTGGTTACAATTTGGTGTTTGCATCGTGGGATGACTCAAATATTACTGCTAACACTCCATCTACCAGCAAAGTTGTATTTGGCATCCAGGTTGGCGCACGTTACTGTATTGATAGCTCATGGGCTGTTTTTGGTGAGGTTGGCTATGGATCCAGCGTGTTGACAATGGGCGCTACATATTCATTCTAAGAGTGTTATGGATGAGTGGCTTGTGAGCCACAAAGTGTGATGAAATTATAATCTATCCTCTGATGTTCGGAGGATAGATTTTTTTGTGTTTTCACCCTCCTTCAAAACAATATAACTATTGTTTTAGCGATTATTAA
>JBCQUZ010000111.1:0-5964 GCA_047173645.1 Rikenellaceae bacterium | reverse complement strand
GAGCAAGTCTATCAACATCGGGATCAACAACAACTCCTATATCTGCTTTGTGAATAGTCATAGCCTCAGAAATCTCTGTAAGATTCTCCGCTAAAGGTTCTGGATTGTGTGCGAATAGACCATTCGGTTCACAATTTATTGTAATCACTTCGCACCCTAACTTTGTTAGTAGTTCTGGGATAACAATGCCACCAACAGAATTAACAGCATCTACTACAACTTTATATCTGCGGCTTTTGATGCTCTCCACATCCACCAATGGCAGAGCTAACACCTGCTCTATATGAGTAGAGTTATAATCCTCTCGGCTCTTCACAACACCGATTTTATCGACTGTTGGGTAGAGGTAGTTCATATCTTCGGCAAACGATAGAATTTGTTTGCCTTCAGCATCATTTAGAAACTCGCCATCGGCATTGAGAAGTTTTAAGGCGTTCCACTGCTTTGGATTATGAGAGGCCGTGATGATGATACCACCTTGAGCCTTATGATGAACTACTGCCAATTCAACACCGGGAGTTGTACATAATCCGACATTTATGACATTGATGCCGCAACCCAAGAGTGTACCCTCAATAATATTATTTACCATCTCGCCAGATATTCGTGCATCACGACCAATGACAATAGTTATATCATCGTTTGTTACTGATGATGAGATAAATTGAGCATAAGCGGTTGTGAATTTTACTATGTCGATTGGTGTTAAATTCTCACCTGCCTCTCCGCCGATAGTACCTCGGATTCCTGAAATTGATTTTATGAGTGTCATATATTCATACTTAAAGGTTAATCGCGTATATTATTTTTGATATAATCTTGCGTGTGTTATGTAAGTGATGGATCAACTCTTCGGCAGTTAATAGTCATTCCATCCTCTAAATTCCACGCTCTTTCGACCACTTGCCATCTATAATATTTTAGGTAATCTATCGTACTGGCGAAGTCCGTGTGTAGGTGCTTTGGGAGAGGTATGCTTTCAAAATATGTAGTATCGTCGTCACTACAAAAATTCAAAACATAGATGAAATCATCCACCTTTGGAAACTCATCATATATCCACTCAGTCTCGATATAGTAATCGAGCTCTTCAATCATAATTCTTAGAATCTTCATCGTTATTTAATTTATGATTATACATACAAATTCATTGCATCGTACAGTTGTTCACAATAATCTGTTGTCCATCTCTTTTCTGATTTCAAACCACAGCCATTGATAACCCAAGCTGTATCTCGCTTTACTAAGTCAAATAATTCTGAGACGTATCGGTTGTTATAATCATCAAAGATGATATTATGTGCTGATAGATACCCAAGCTTGTGAAAGAATGGGATATGATCCATTTTATCAATAAGTAAAGAGATAGACCTCACCCCACATATCCGTGCAGCAATAGCACCATAGGCGGCTGGGTTTGTAGTATAACCCAACACTGAATCTGGGTTTAATCTGCGTAGCACCCTTCTCAATGTCAATATGTATCGAGCAGCAGTAAATAGATTATAGCTGTTCTTGCACTGAGGGACTCCTATCACCTTAACACCTAATTCCAACAAACGATCTGCACTATCTTCATTTGGAGATATTACATAAGCCGTATATGAAGCATATTCCAACAATGGTACAAGATTCTGTATTAGCTCATAGGCAGCCTTATTGCTTGGCGCAATAAGTATAAAATTACTATTATCGTTCATAGTACATTAATTTAGTAAAAATAGCTCCCTCCCGTGAGAGGGAGCATAGAGTGTTTCATATTGGAAACTCAAATCCAAAATTATTTCAATCCACACGTTTAAGGTACGTGACACCTTTGTCGTTTATACTTTCTCGATCAGCTTCACCCCTTTGGGTAGTGCTTCTCGGTTTATTGTTACTTCGTAATCTTTGAAGTTGCGAGCGACATTCATCTGATCTTTTGGAGTAATCTCTACAAGGTCAAACAGTCTACTTGCTGGGGCATTGCCGAACTTGCTATTATGTTTGAAGATTATGAGTTTGCGCACTGCCATCTGACCACGCAGCGACGATCTGTCGTCCTCAAACATATTCTCTAAACCCTGCCAAAATAAGCCTAGATCATCTTCTGTAAAGTTGCTTCGAGCTGCTAAGTTCGCTGAGATATAACCATAGCCGACATAAAGAGCGTATGGCACTGAGTACTTGCGACCCATTGTGCGGTTTTCTCCCTTTTGCTTCTCTGACTCCTTTTCTGTAGCAACAGCTTGACGCACAACGCAGTTATCTACTGGGATTATAGGTTCTACACTTCTGGCAAATGTCATCTGCACAGGACCTCTCACGGCCCCGGCGTTCTTACCACTTGTCATCAACGCTCCGAAGGTTCTAATATCCCAATATTGCGCACACATCCACTCTCGTGCTTGGTGAACTTTGTCGTAGCCCTCGACCTCCTCCATTTCGGGTTGCTCGTAGGCTTCGTCGATAAGCTTATTTAGGACTGCTCGCTCCTTGATGTATATTCGTTTGCCTGCCTCATCGCTACAAACCATCTGAACGTAGTTGCGGATCTTGCGCTTTAGACATACATCTGTAACTATTCCTTCGCCAGTCTGAGGGTCTGTTCGTGGGGCGTTATCGTTGTCGGGGTCTCCATTGGGGTTGCCATCCTTGACATCGAAGATCACAACAAATTCATATCGATTCTTAATTATCTCGCTCATCTTCGGTCTCTTTTTTAGTGTAGAATGATTGGTTTTGATGTTGGTAGCCGAGTGCAAATCGTCCTTGATCTTCGAGTGATAGACGCATTGGTACGCCATCAATAGAGATTTTATCGGCAACCTCTGAAAGCAGATTTTTAAGATACACCTGCGTTCCCTGTCGTGGTATTCTTCTAAAGTAGTTGGCAGATAGCGAAAAGACCCTATTGTAAAGCGCGGCAGGGGTTACAGACATTGCAGCATAGGTCTGATCCTTTATAGTGTAGCTTATCCCAGGTTGCGAGGCGATCTGTGCACGCTCCACAATGGCGAGCATACGACCCAAAAGGTAGCCCGTGTTTGTGTACTCGATGTTTAGTGCCATATCATTTATATTTAAGTATTTGCGTAATAATTCTGTGTGTGTTGGGTGGCTGATCTTGTATTTTAGCAGTAGGTTTAGAATCTGTTTTGGAAGTGGCTTATCTAATATGAATGACTCCACAAAATCTACTATAAATTGTGATGATAGACGTTTGATATCACCATAAGAGGACAATATCATTAGTTGAGATAACAACTCTTTGTCGGAGAGTTTCGATGTGTCGCAATCTTTTATATGCAACCTCACCGATACCCTTGCTGCATTTGGAACTAAGACAATTACCTCTTTATCAAAATAGAGGAATGTCACATCCCCAATCACCACATTTCCCACACCATTCATCTGCCTAAGAGCAGTAATTGCTGAAGCGTAGCCCTCTGCCATATCAGTTGGGATTGAGGCGTTTTCGCCACCCTTCAATCCGTAAGATTCGTAGCCTAAGTTTCTACCATAAGATACTAACCTTGCTCCAGTTCCAGCTGCTCCATTAATGTATATTTTTGGGTGTGCTATGGCTACAGCTCGGCTGATTGGTTTTATTAGTTCAATTTGCTCTGCTGCTGTCTTTGCCTCGCCTGCCAATCGAAATGTCAGGTTATGCCCATTTTTTGAGGATATTTTACACCAAAGAGGGTGCGACTCCAATTGCTCAACACCTCGATAGTAGAAGTTGCAAACAGCTTTGAAAGTTGGATTCTCTGGATATTTTCTATATATTTCACGCACCATATCTTTAAATGGCTCGGCAATGATATAACCAAGTGAATCCCACATATAGTTGGGTGTATTGCAAGCATCCTTACCTGCGCGTTGTCGAGAGCGAATAACGTGCATCAGACCCTCACGCTCCTCGATGTCGATTATAATACCATCGCTCGAAATCACCACAACAAAGTGTATACGCTTTAGCTCCATCCCTTGTGGGGGATAGAGAGGGTTTCCT
The DNA here is from genome assembly GCA_047173645.1 of Rikenellaceae bacterium. Classification (GTDB taxonomy): domain Bacteria; phylum Bacteroidota; class Bacteroidia; order Bacteroidales; family Rikenellaceae; genus Alistipes. The sequence continues at coordinate 1,970 of JBCQUZ010000111.1, read as the reverse complement.
TTGGTTGACTCCGTGAGGTAATGGTTATGTAGCGATTCGATAATCATAGTGTTATTACTCCATTTATCATTTTAGCTCTAAAGAACTTCGGCACTGCCTTTTTAGGACTTGTGAAGTCCATATCGTAGAGCATTGTTCCTAAATCTCGTGTCTCATTTATTGGCTGCTGTAACTCCTTGTTATCTTCGATTAGTCGCCAATCACACGCAAACTCTCTGCATCCCAAATATGGCTGAGTGAAGCATTGCCCTTTCTGTGCTCTGCGTCTGAACATTGCACAATGTTTCTCTTGCTTACCATCGTAGGCGATAAGCTCTGCTCTTATTCTATACTTAACATCACTGAGTACCACCGAACTACGAAGCTGTCTGCACCTCTCGGTAATAATTTCAGTTTTACCTGTATGTGCCTCAGCCGCTGTTTCACATCGCTTGAAATGGGTAAAAGAGATAGGGTTTAGCACCGCTATTTCTTTAATCTCCCATCTCATTTGGGGTCGCCAATAAACAGCTTCAAATATCGCACGACAAGCCGAAGGGGTTATCACCTCATAGCTCATACGCTCGACCTTAAATTCAGGTCGAGTGAAACAAGCTAAACTTCCAGCGATCTCTAATTGATAAGAGAAACTCATTTTTCCACTCTATTAATTTTCGACTTGCAATCTCTTTCGAAGAGAATACGATTTTTTTATTTATCTATAAATCAGATTTATATGGATTGTGTTATTCTGAATTTGCTAAACAAGTAGTCTAAGCATTAAAATTTTAGCATCTCCATTGCTTTTAAACACACTATACTTTTTCTTATTCATCTCTTCGAAAGAGAATACGATTTAAGGAATGTTTTTTATATTTATTGAGGACAAATACGTCTAATCAGCAATAATTCCTCGCACATTGTGATAATCAGCAATAACGCTATCCATATCGCCACAACTATCCAACCCATAACTTATTGACATAGCTGTCGAGCAGTCCTTATTTTTGTCAATATTAGACTGTGTTTGCAGGTAGTTCTTAGCCTCTTGTGCTCTCGCAATCAAATCTTCGATATCTCCTTTTGTGGGTATATGCCCTAAAATATTTGTGAATGTTTGCTGTGCCCATTTGTATGCGTGGCTATTATATGCTGCGTGAAACTCTTTAAGGTAGCAGTCTATGCTCTCTAAAGATTCTACTTCACCGCTCTCTATTTTATCTAATAGAATCTCTACACTCTGTTTCGAGATGTACTGACCTGCTAGATCTAACCAGACACCCTCACTGTTACTACACTCATTGCTATCTCTTTGTAGCATATAACCAATGGATATATCTAAGGCTTTAGAATATAGCATTATAGCTCGCTCGGCTCTTGTGCGAGTAATTGTAAATCCGTTGCAGTGTAAAATTTCTGACTGTTTATTCTGATTGCATAAGCTCTTTAGTTTCTCAATTGCAGAAATGATAAATCCGCAGATGTATGGATTATGCTCTTCAAAATTAATTATATCCCTTTTCAGAGTTCGTCGATCCCGATCTTGCCACTTCTTTATATCTCGTACTAAACCATAGCTTGAAATGTTAGCCGCTGGAATGAGCAGCGACTTGTGGTCCCTCTCAACCAAATATGAGTATGGGAACTGCGTTGTGTCATGGTGCGCTGAATGGTGCCCAATCACAACTGTAAAGGGAGCTTCAACAGCTGGAGCCATTATATATGCTCCACTTGAGAACTTCGTTCCTCGAAGGTGTGCCGATTGATGCACAGCTCCACACTTGAATAGGTGATTACTTTGGTTTGAGCCACTGCCAGCATTAAAAAATGAGAATATCCCAGCAATTAATAGCGATGACTTATGGTGTGAAACTGTATATGGACCAGCGAAGATTGATGCTGCCTCGCCATTCTCCAAGTGTGAATTGGCAAATATAAGTGAATCTGCAGCAGTAAATCCATTGCTAACTATTGCTCTCTCGCCTACAAAA
>JBCQUZ010000110.1:0-5973 GCA_047173645.1 Rikenellaceae bacterium | reverse complement strand
GTTAACTTATAGAAAAAAAACCTTTTTTCTCCCCTAATCAGTATATACAAATTTCACTAATGTGCTATTTTACAAAGTTATACAACATCTACTGCTGTATATTTTAAAAAACCGCCTGACCTGATTAGATAGGGTCGAAAAGGGTTAGTTCTGGTGGTGCGTTAACCCTCTGGGCGTTGATTGAGAGCCACGCCTTCTCTGGGTTTTCGAGATATTTGTATAGGTCGATGTAGTACATAAGCATCTGCCGTATCATCGTCGCCATATTCGAGAAGCTCCACCGACGTTTCACCTGACTTTTGATGATTGTTAGTAGCAAATTGGCAATTAGAGTAACCCATATCTGCGATTCGATGGCGTTCACACTGTCGCCATAGAAATAACGTAACTACTCACGCCCCACTAATTCTATCATCAGTCACATCAAACCAATACAAATACTAAGTTTATAATGATCGGATTATTTGCATAAGTCGCTGAAATTTCGTGTCTTTACACTCGGAATGAAAGATGCAGGATTAGATATAGAGCAGGCGTTGCGACGTCGTTTGAATTGGGGTAAGGGTGCTGAGGTGAAGAGCCAAAATGCTTCCGAAACCTCCATTGTCGACGAGATAGACAATCGCTTTGCGAGTCTCAAAAAGAAGATCTCGTATCGAGATAAAGTAATTGCCGAGAGCCGAGAGATCATATCTAATCGCGAGTCAACGATCGCCAAGAGAGATGCAACAATCGCCTCCAAAGAGGAGCGCATCAATGAGTTAGAAATAGAGAATGCAAAACTCAAATCTCTTGCCAAAGAGAATATCCCAACTCCGACGCTCACCTCGAAGAACAGCTCCGTGCCACCCTCAAAGAATCCTCTCAGCACACCACAAACACGCTCGCCAAGGGAGAAATCAAGCAAGAAAAGTGGCGGCCAAGTGGGTCACGCAGGAGTCACCAAAGAGTGGAGTGAAACACCCGACTCGATCGAGGGTCTGCAAGCACCTACCATCTGTCCATCGTGTGGCAAGAACATCGAGGATCTACCTCAGTTCGAGGGTGAGCGACGTCAAATGATCTACATCCCTGCGGTTGTCGTGCCGATGGTCAAGGAGTATGTTGAGATGCGTCGCAGATGCACCTGTGGCAAATGCGTTAAGGGCGAGTTTCCCAAGGAGGTGAGCGGCACAGTCTGCTTTGGGCGCAATATCGACGCTACGGTTGCGTATTTGAGCACCCTGCAAAATGTCCCATTTGCGAGACTGACGCACTTGATGGAGGTGTTATTTGGCGTTAAGATGAGTCAAGGCTCTATCTCTAACATCTTGAAGCGTATGCGCAAGAGGGCGCAACTGCCGTATGAGATGATCCGCAAGAGCGTAGAGCAATCGAAGGTTATTGGGGCGGATGAGTCGGGTGCGAAGATTGATGGCAAGAATCATTGGATGTGGACGTTTCAGACGGAGTTGGCGAGCTATCTTGCGATTGACAAGAGCCACGGGGGCAAGGTTGTGGAGAATCACTTTCCCGATGGGTTTCCAGATTCTACGTTGGTGAGTGATCGATTGGCGTTGTACTTTAATGTTGTGGCGAAGGATCATCAAATATGTTTGGCACACCTGCTTCGCAATACGATATATATAGATGAGTTGATGGGTGGTCACAAATGGGCAAAAGAGATGCTGGAGCTACTTCGAGGGTCGATTCATCGGCGCAAGGTGGAAGGTTGCAGCGAGGAGCTAAAGGCTGAATATCGGGGGCAATTAGATGAATTGTTGGATCGAGAGGTTGCAGTGAAGAGCAAAAAACGGCAAGATATTTTCGACAAATTTAGAGAGGGTTTGTCAAAACATCGGGATAATATTTTCACTTTTCTGGTGCGTAAAGATGTGCCGTCGGACAACAACGCAAGCGAGCGGTCGTTGCGACCCGTCAAAACCACACTTAAGGTCAGTGGGCAGTTCAAGTCCGCGGAGGGAGCGCAGCAATATGCGACGCTCCAATCCATCGTGCAGACAGCCAAAAAATGCAATCAAGATCCGCTTGTAGCTCTGCTCGCTGTTGCTGGACTGTAGGGGCGTGAGTAGTTACGCGAATTATGAAGATGTCACCTGCTCAGTTTCGGACGAAACACGCTTAGATAATATACGAGGGAAGAGTCTCATAAAGATCGCAAGGCATATTATTGCAGCCAAACCATCAGATATACTCTCAGCCCAATAGACACCCATTACACCAAATTTATCTGAGAGAATATATATAAGCGGAATCAAGAGTATCACCTTGCGTAGCAGGGCGATAAGGATTGAGATTTTCGCCTGCCCCAGCGAGATAAATGTGCCTTGGCAGGTGCGTTGCATACCGAACAGTGTCATTCCAAAGAAGAATATTGGTGCGACCCTACTCGTTAGTTCAATGAGGTTATGATCGTCACTAAAGATGTTAGCGACCAACGAAGGCATAATTATAATGAATAGGATAATCGCCAGGTTCGTGAGGGTCATAATTATAAATGAGTATTTGAAACATTCCTTTACCCTCGACACATCCCCCGTTCCATAGTTATAACTCAAAATCGGCATAAACCCTTGTGATATTCCCGTTAGAGGTGTGGCTGCAAAGAGCAACGCGCTCTGAATTATCGCCATCGCTCCGATATGTATATCGCCATAATCTCGCAGCGTTGAGTTAAGAGCAAAACCCACCAATGCCTCCGTAGAGGACATTATAAATGGTGAGACTCCGAGGGCTAACGTCATCATTACGACACTCCAATTTGGTCGCAATGCACTCAGTTTCAACCTAAGCGAAGCGGACTTTGAACACAAAAACAGCATAGTAAGCACGGCACTAACCCCTTGTGAAATAATTGTTGCGAGAGCTGCACCTCCCACCCCCATACTCACTACGTTGATAAAGATATAATCGAGAGAAATATTCATTACCGCACCCACAACGACAACCCACATAGCAATATCGGCTCGCCCTTGGAGAGTTATAAATGTATTTAATCCAACTGATAACAAGGCGAATAACGTACCCCACAGATATATTGATAAATACTCCTCAGCGTATGGAAGAGTTTGAGCAGATGCCCCAACGCTCGTAAGCAATGGGGTCATAAATAGTGCTGTTATAGCAGATGTTGCAATAGCAAAGAGAACAAGCAGCGAAACGCCATTTCCCATAATCGACAACGCCCTCTCCCTCTCTCCCTTTCCCAGAGCGATGGCGCATAGAGGAGCGGCACCCATAGAGACAATAGCAGAAAAGGCAATGATAAGTATTATAACCGACGTTGTGACACCAACCCCTGCCAAAGCCTCACTACCCACGCCATCTATATGACCAATAAAAATCCTATCAACAATGCTATAAAGCAGATTGACAAGTTGTGCCGCAACACAGGGCAGTGCAAAACGTAAAATCAATGGCAACATTCGGGATGTCGCCATTAATCTCTCTTTATCTAAATTCATCTATATTCAATAATGGGTAACTATCAGACCACAAATATAGGGGAATTAAACTTTAGATAAGGTAACATTTGTTTCTTTCTGAATGTTTGCAGTATAAATTTTACAATATGGTGGGCGATATGTTACCCCAGTGAATATCGTCTTATTTTGTCTTTTGTGCCATTGTGATTAGCGCACCTGTGGGACAGACAAATCTACAATAGGGCTTGTGAATAAATAGCGAAAGAATCAAGAATATTGCCGCCATCACGAGTACTACGGTCGATGCTGAGGAGATGATAAATGCCGAGAATATCTCGTAATCCATCAACTCGAAACCTACTCCAAGCCACATTATAAAGAGGAGTGCAGCAAGTATATAGTACCTCAAATTATTAAGTACCTTATTCACTTTCGGCGATAGTTTAATCTTTGTGAGTGGCACACGAGAGATAAGCTCCTGAGCCGAACCCATTGGGCAGTGGAGGTGGCAATATGACCCTTTTTTACCAAGTAGCGGAACAATTACAACCACGCACAACATCGCAAATGAGACTATCGAAAGTGAAAGGTTCACCCCATTTGCAACCCACGTAGTAAAGGTTGCAAGCGACAAAAACGACCCACACCAAAAGCCTAAGACAATAATATTTAGAGCAAGTTGCAAGGTCACAAGCAATCTGCTACGTGATTTAACAAAGGTCAACATCACCCCCAAAAGAATCACCAATAGTCCCAAAATATCCTTTAGACCGATATTCGAGAGTGGATTACGACTCTCAGCCTCGACACTCGCTCCATACTGCGCTGCACGCTTTACATTCTCGATAATCGCCACAGCTGTATATGTAGCCCCCGAAACACCATCGATGCTCATCGTTGCAGCATCCTTTAAAGCTACTCCATTCCACCGCTCGAAAAGCCCACTCTGCACCACTTGATCCATAAAGCTCGGAGTCTCGCTATTTTTCCCAACCTCAACTCTTTGAATAACATCATCTTTGACGTAGAGGCTCACGGGTGTTCGACCTCCAAAACCGATAATATTTTTACCGAGGGTTGAGCTGTTTATAACTCTTGTGCCATCGGCAAGGGTCGCCTCGATTGGCTCGTCGATCTTATCTTCGTTGGCAAGGAGATCGGAGACCTCCACACCTGCCACTCTGCCATCACGAACGATTGCAACGGTGGCAAACATCAGCACGACGACAGCCAAGTTGATTATATATTTTATCCTCTCGACCATCGGCTCTAATATCTATCGTAGTGAATCTTAGCTGTGTCCCACTTGTCCTTGATTGTCGGCTCGCTGTCGGGGTAGCCAACGACAATTATGCTGAGTGCCATTGTTCCTTCGGGAAGGTTCAAGAGTGAGCTAATTTGCCCCACACGATCCTGCTCAGTGTTGGGATATGCGCCACACCAAACAGCACCAAGCCCCATTGAGTGCGCTGCCAAGAGGATATTCTCAGTTGCAGCCGAGCAATCTTGAACCCAATATTCAGGCATAAGAGCCTTTGCAGGTGTGCCCACGACTACAATTGCAACCTGCGCTTTTGCTGCCATGTGTGTACCAGGGATAATCTCTGGGAACTTATCTAATATTGCACGCTCCTTGACCACAATAAACTCCCAAGGCTGGCGATTTCCTGCCGTTGGGGCTGCCATACCTGCACGAAGTAGCTTTTCGATCTTCTCTTGCTCGACTTGTTGCGAGGTGTAACTTCTCACACTTGTACGGGTCATAATTGCATCGTAGACTACTACAGATGTATCGACTTGCGCTACTGCTGTGCTCTCGGAAGTTGTTGCGATTTTGAATGATAATACGACCAAGGCTACCGCCATTAGTATCGTAACTATTTGCCAACTAAATTTCATATCTTTACTCTCCTGCGATTCTCATTATATCCTTAACTTCGTGGCGTGCTGTTGGTTGTGCATGACTGCCCTCCTCGAAACCGTAGGTTATGATTGAAGCTACGGTCTCGCCCTCTGGAAGTCCAACGATCTGGGAGATAGCAGCATCGTCGATGATTCCAAAGATGCAGGTTCCAACCCCTTTAGCATGTGCCGCCAAGCAGAATGTCTGGCAAGCGATACCTGCGTCGAACATCTCCCACTGCGTTGCAGCTTTTGAAGTTGCTGCCTTGTAGTCACCAAGTGTGCCGCTTTTGCCTTTGACGTAGCTTAACACCATTACTCCCTGCGCATTTTTCAGAGTATTCATATTGTATGCAAAGCCATTTACACCTCGCTCATATATCGCCTTAATCATCTCGTCGTTATCGACAATTGTGTAGCGAGCCACTTGAAAATTTGCCCACGATGGTGCCCAACGACTTAGCTCTACTATCTCGATCATTAGCTCACGGCTAACCTTCTCATTCTTGTATTGGCGAACGCTTCTGCGCTCCTTAATCATCTCGATTGCATTCATTGTTTTTGATATTTTAGATTTATACTGTTTTTGTCTGGTGCAAAGATAGTGCAAGTTTATAGCTCAGAAGTTGTATAATTTTTGGAAATA
>JBCQUZ010000023.1:0-33640 GCA_047173645.1 Rikenellaceae bacterium | reverse complement strand
ATTTTGCATTTTGCCCCAAAAGCACCTTAACGCAATCAGCAGAATATCAACCACATTTACAATAAGTTACACCGTTTTGCTCTACTTTGCTAAATGACCTCTGTTTTATCATCCATACTGCGTCTTTCTGTGACTTATATAAGTCGTCGATTCCCAACGCTTTACGGTCAAGATTTGGGAATGATTGACACTCGCCATTGTAGGATGGACGGACGAAACAGTTGAACTTGTCGTTGTACATTTTCGTTAGTCGATCCTTAAACTCTGGAGACTGCTCCGATAACCACTCCGTGAAGCCATTTCGTATATCGTCAATCTTTGTATTGGCTGTCTGTATAGCCTCCGAGTCTCGCACTTTGCGCTCCTCGCCATCTACGAGAATTGTCTTTGTGATGTCGGGTACGGTGTTGAGTAGCGCATAGTTCATTAGTGCGATACCATCGTATGATCGCACGCTACCTTTCACATTATACTTATCCCAAATATTGGCGTTGTACACTCCTGCCAACTTAACTGAGTAGTCATCGAGAGTGTCGGAGTATGCGATCTTAATCTCTGTATCGTAGAGATATGAGGCGTACTTTGAGTAGATGCCCGTAGGTATCCACCTCTCACCAAAGTTGAAATCAAGCTCCTCAAATGAGATGGGGCGAGGTCGTGCCTCGTTGAGTGCCTTTAGCGATTGTTGCGCTGCCTCGTCATTGGGGTGGTCGAGCAGATAGCTATCTATCTGTTCAGCCTTTTCAACTACGTTACCAGCGATGAACCTATCGGCAATCTCATAACCATCAACCATTGGGTTGTAGTATATCTGTCCATCGAGACGCTCCAAAAGGGTGTCACCATTCAGACCGCTGATATCCTCCATATAGGCAAGATCTACCGTTCCAAATTTATTGAGCGATGCCGACAGAGCCTCCTGCACATCATCGACCGCAGTCACCTCATTTAGCGAAAAGGCTACTGGGTGGTCGAAGATGTCCGCCTTGATAAACTCGCCATCGACAGCTCTCTCCAGAGATAGAATATCTCTACCAGAGGCATCCATCAATATGAATTTATTGTTATTGCGAGAGCCTAAGACTCCGAAGTCGTCTCGATATGTGTCGTAGAGTTCATTGAGCCGCTGGCGCAGTTCGGGGTGTTCCATCTGCGTGCGCTGCTCGGCATTAAATAGCTCGTAGTAGCTGTCTCGCATAGGGATATAGGCTTCTGCACGCTCTCGCTCAACATCATTCTTGAACGTTAGAGGGTGGAACTGCGCAGCTCCAAACTTGAACTCTCGTAGGTAGCCGACTTGAGATGTCTCAGCCTCGATCACGAGTGAGCCATCTTTGTGATGTGATAAGATTTCGCCCTCCCATTTGCGTGGGGTGAGGTCGATTGTTGGAGCTTCAACAACATTTGCGACCACTACTTCTTTATCAGCCTTTGGCTGAGGTTGTGCAACTTGTTGTCTCCTTTGACGTGGTTTGCGCTCTCGCTGCTCAACGCTCATTCCGAAGAGGTCGTAAAGATTATTGAGTGGCTTTTGCTCCACCTCGATAGGCTTTTCAACTATTTGCTCTTTGTTGCTGTTGTAGAGCGACAAATCGAAATTCGCCTTTAGATCGCTGTGCAACATATAGTCGAGATCCTTGGCGATGCCATCTGTGCCTCCGCTATGTTTGAAGATTATCGCTGGCTTTCCGTAGGGGTCTGTGTCCTGCTTCCAATCTGTGTGAACGATACGATCAAGGTTGCGGAAGTAGCCATTTAGATATGTACCACTTGGGCGAAGATTGCTCACCGTGAAGAGTTGCTCATCTGCCGAAAGTGATTGCTTTGCGCTATTCTTCTGCAAAATGATTAGGTCACTACCGACATCTGTACCTGCGTGGTCGGAGAATAGGTTGTTGGGCAATCGGATAGCTGAAACCAAATTTGCACGCTCCATCAAGAGCTGGCGGATCGGTGTATTCTGTGGAGAGTTCATCACGCCTTGTGAGGTGATGAATGCCATTACTCCACCATCACGCAGCGTATCGAGACCCTTTGCGAAGAAGTAGTTGTGGATAGCTTTCGATGCTTGCACCTCTGTTGGATTCTTGCTCTTGGTATAATCGGGGTCGAACACCGACATATCGCCAAAGGGAATGTTGGAGGCTACCACATCGAAGTGACCTTTATAGTCAGACGATATGGTCTCAAATCCTGCAATGTTTACATCAGTCTTTGGGTAGAGTGCTTTTAGAAGTTTGCCCGTTATGAGATCCTTCTCGAAATTGGTACTCTCCATCATCGGTGCAACCTTGGCAAATGAACGCATAAAAGCACCCTGACCCGCTGAGGGGTCAAGGAACTTCTCGGTGCGCACTCCGCTCTCGTGTAGAGCCTTCGCAACGGAGTCAATCACATTGCCGGGGGTGTAGAAGGCTGTCAAGATGGAGTTTTTCAAACTCCCCATATACTGTTTATACTCTTCGGGAGAAGTGTTGGCTCTGATAACGCTATGCAACTGCACCGTAAGCGGAAAGAGATCCAAATCGGATTTCGTCCACTTCGTAACATCCGCCAACGAGTTAGCAGGGTTAAGAATACATTTGAGCGCACCGAAACCACAATATTTTTGTAGTACGGCACGCTCATCAGCAGTCGCTTCACGCTTCGCCTTATCCAACTCGAAGAGCAGGCGGATAGCTGTCAGGTTATCCGCCATTGCTTGTCGTCGGTTAAATGCCATATCCCTCTGAGAAAATCTTCTTTGTGTGAGAGACAATAGCAGCCCTTAGCTCCTCCTCATTGACTTCGTTCAACTCCATCTCTTTAGACATTCCCCATTCGATATCGGTTGGGTCGAACTGCTTGTGTAGGTGTGCTAGACGTGGGTATAACAATCTCGCACCCTCCTCGACCTTATGGGCAGGGATAATCTCGGCGAACTCCGTCCATAGAACATCTTTGATAAGAGAGTGCAAAGAGTAATAGAGTCCTTTGTATAACTCCTCGTAAGCATCCTCCAAAGCTATATCTTGGAGACTACCACCTCGTAAAGCATCCTCAAATGCCTTTGCAGCCTCATCACCACGATGTTTGATGAAGTCGAAATCGTTAGCACGATGTGGGTGGTTCTCAATCAGATACTCAATAAGCTGAAGTGAGAAAAATGACAGGTCTAATCTTTTGTTTAGTAACATATTAATGAATTTTAGTGAGGGACATAGTCCCGATTATTATTTAAAAATTGATTTATTGCTCTGAAAATTGAGCTAAAAGAATAGGCACTCAGGGTATCCCTCCCCAAGTGCCACCACTAAAATCCAAGTAGAAACAGTATTAAACCATTTATGACCTGTGATCTTAGTGGCAAAGATAGCACTTTTATTTGGATTTTGAGTTACCCTTTTTGCTTTTGCCTGTCTGAAATAGCACACTCTTTTTGTCATCGAGAGTGAGCGCAGCATCGAAACTTTTGCCAAACTTGCTTTTGAATCCTTTGATTGTCGTAGTCTTGCCTTTGGTAAGCAACTCCGCAATCTGTTTGTCTGAGAGATGTTTGCTTGCAATATCTCTGAAGATAACAAAATCGCAACCCTCACCTCTACACTTGACAACCTTATCATAGATATGGATTGATTTACTACCGCACTTTGGGCAGATAAAATCGTTGTCGGAGATTATTACAATCTGCTTCGAGAGTAGCTCGTCTGTAATGCGACGAGTATATTCTCGGCTAACGTTATTGAACGTCTGGCAATCAAGCTCACCTCTCTCAATACTACACAATCCATTTTCCCACTCACCTGTGAGTAGAACATTAGCAATTCTCATCTCTTTTACGGCATCGTAAACAACCAATCCCTTTTGTGTCGGCACAAGCGATTTGCCCTCACGGACAATATACCCACGAGATAGTAGAGTTTCGATAGTCGAGGCACGAGTGGCAGGTGTACCAAGCCCTAAATCCATAAACCCATCAAACACACCCTCATTTTTACCTGCGTTCTCCATTGCTGAGAGTAGAGAACTTTCGGTGTGAATGGCTTTGGGTTTGGTTATTCGCTGGTTTACTTTTTGCCCTTGAATGCACCAGGGATTATAAGAATCAGTAGCCACGAAATCATTATAGCTTGTAGGTAATGGATTCTTATCTCTAACTCCACGCCAACCGATCTCTTTAATCTCGATAATTTTTGCGATATATTTTTCATTGTTGCACTCTGCTGTTATAGTGGTACTTGTTTTCTTACACTTGGGCATTATCGCCTCAATGATACGCAGTCCAATCATATTATAGATATTTTGCTCCAGCTCCGTAAGATTATTAGGAGTTTCGGAGGTGATAAGTATAGCGTGATGGTCTGTCACTTTACTGTTGTCTACACATTGTCGATTGAGTTTCTCAGGGTCGATATTATTGGTGCAGATCTTCCAATCCTCTGAAGAGGATAACATCATAACTACTATCTGCAACTTATAATACATATCTTCAGAGATATATCTACTTCCAGTACGAGGATAAGTAATCAACTTCCTTTCGTATAGTGTTTGTGCAACATTGAGTGTCTCTTGTGCGGAGTAGCCATACTGTTTGTTAGCATCTTTCTGCAAGGTTGTCAAATCGTAAAATAGAGGTGGATTTTCAGTTATCTCTTTAGTCTCTATATTGGCGATCACGACATTCTGAATAGCATCTGAGACCTGCACAGCTAACTCTTTGTCATCGAAAAGCCTCTCCGATACCGCTACTATACCATTCTCGAACTCAATGTCTACAGTGTAGTTGGTGCAGGGAGTAAAACTCTTATTGGCTCTATATCTCTCACAAATCATTGCCAACGTAGGAGTCTGCACACGTCCCAGCGAGAATACCCCACCTCCAGCCGATAGCGTCAATGCTTGCGACGCATTGATGCCAACAAGCCAATCAGCCTCACTACGTGAGCGTGCAGCCAAATAGAGGTTGTCGTAATCAGCACCATCTTTAAGGTTGTTAAGTCCATCACGGATTGCACTATCAGTAAGCGATGAAATCCACAATCTCTGAAATAGTTTGTCACAACCAAGATAATCATAAATATATCGGAAGATAAGTTCTCCCTCACGCCCTGCGTCGGTTGCTACAATAATAAAATCACACTCTTTGAAAAGTTTGTCGATAATCCTAATTTGCTTCTCCGCTCCTGCGTCATTTTTATAACTCTTTCCATCACGCACCTTGCGAACGATCAACTTAAAATTATCTGGAATAATTGGCAAATTCTCTCGATTGAAACCAATCACACCATAATCTTCGGGCATAGCCAACTGTACAAGATGACCAAATGCCCACGTTACAGAGTAGCCATTTCCATATAGATAGCCATCTGCCTTATTCGTTGCACCAACGTTAGCGGCAATATCTCTCGCCACGCTGGGTTTTTCTGCTAATATTGTTATCATTTAAATTATTCTTTAATGTTTTATGTAAGGAGATATTGCTGCTACTCCCAAACTCTGCCATCTCTGTCACACGCAACCAATTTGAGATTATACAATTCAACAAGAGCAATAGCCCTATCTTTTGAGATTCGTCTATTCGCTTTAGCTGTATCACCATAATATATCTCAAATGCAGCGGAGCAATAGTCATCAGCAAATGTAGGTCTTACATTGTAGCACAATAGGGCAAATCCTTTTGGCATCTGTGGTCGTGATTGCGCTGGCATAGGCTCAGCACGCTTTGATGATTTAATACTAAGAACTTGTGTTGTCTCGTGCTTTAGGTATTTATCTATATCAATACCATACTCTACATCTATATCAAACAGGTCTGAGTAGCCAATATTTAATACTCCCTCGAACATTACTTTTTCTCTTTTCTTTTTTCTCTAATTAATTTACGATCATAGTAGATGTGATCGCCATCATCGTCATAAAACTCAAAATCATCAGGCACTCTATGTGCGCATTTTACCGCTACAAATATCATTATAGCGTTGAGTACTAACATTACACCAATAACTATGTATATTATCTCTGTGTTATCCATAGCCTACATTCGTCTACCTCTATTTTGGCGTTGCTGTTGCTCATTCTTAGGTTCTGATTGTCCCTGTGCTAATGGCTCTTTAAGACCCTTGGTTGCCTCATTGCTCTTGCCCTCTGAATTTACAGCAGTCTGCGTTGTCGCCTTATTATCGGGTGATACACCTTGTTTTTGGCGTGGATCCCATCGGTAGAAATCGAGCTTACCTCTTTCATTGTTTACCTTGACATAGGCATTATATGTTTTGCCCTGCTTGTCGAGCATATTCTCAACATAGATGACACCTCCATTCTGCAACTCTGAACGTTGATCTTTGGAGAGATCTACACCACCTAACTTCGTAGGTATACGAACTCCATCTTGCTTCTGCTCTTCAGCTTGTTTCTTACGCAGCTCATCAAAACTAAAGACGATACCACGCTCCGAACCACTAATCTGCACATAGGCATCGAATTTTTTGCCGCTCTTTGCGTTCATCTCCTCAAGATACACCGCTCGACCCTCTTTCAAATCTTGACGTTGATTGTCGTTGAGAGCCACACCCTTTATCTCTTTGGGGATACGGACATTCTTGGTGCTGTATGCAACCAACTCATTAGTCTTTGGGTCGATACTAACATATGCCGAAATAGGCTTATCTACACCCTTAATGTTCAAGTTTATAGTTCTGCCCAAATGCCCCGTTTTACGTAGCTTTGCCTTATCCTCGTCAGTAAGGATATTGCCGTAAAATGGTCTATCCAACTCTGGCGATTTGCGTACAGCGTGAATCACTGGGATAATACGCCCATCTTCGGCAGTGCGTAGAGATAAGCGAGCATCAGTGTTTACTGTCAAATCATCTACCTTCATAGAGATAGGGTGTAGATTTGATGAGCGACGATAGTTGAGCATATCATTAAGCGACCCCGATTTTTCGAGTGACTCTCGTGTGATACCAATTTTGGCAAAAGCCTCCCAATCTATCTTCTCGACATCGAGAGGTTTGTATTCGTGCTTCTGCTCTGTGGGTTTTACTCCCTCCTCAGCACCACGAGACATATCTACATCTTGACGTTCATATTTCGATGTATCAACCTTGTACTCGTTAAGAAACTCTTCGCCCTCTTTACCTCCATTCTTCAATAATCCAGAGATAACGCCAGCAATCTCCTCAATACCATCTTTAGCAACTTGATAGAATCCCGTATGCCGAGGATTTTTAGCTTGTGCAAAGTAGTTCGTTAAGAAACTCTCTAACATATTACTATGCCTATCTATCTTCATAAAGTCAGGCTCATTCGCCTTTTTTGGGTCTACGGTCTTTAGTGCGCCCTCTTGGTCAAGACCTGCCACTACTTTCATTTTGCCACCACCCTCATCGGTGAGTAGCACACTCTGATTTTCTTCTGTTTTTACCTCCATTACTTGTTGTTTTTATACTATTCAATTAGCTCCATTGATCGTGCGTATATCAATGATGAGGCAACGAAGATAGGGCAATAATTGAATATAACTATCACTTGTACAGAGCTGTAAGTCATTTTAAGTCATACTAAGTCATTTTAAGCCACACCTCAAAAATATGATTATATTAGAGGTGGCTATTCGAGTAGATTTTGGTCTATTCGAGTAGCCTTTTAAACAATTTAATTTTTATATATGAAGTACTCATTAGAGAGAATCGCCGAGAAGGCAGCCGCAATCTTACCGATAGATTGCAACGTATGGGAAATAGAGTTATCTATTCCTGAATTGAAAAACAAGATTAAGAATTTGGAGGAACTTTTGGCTGAAACAAAAAGTGTGGTTTACAGTACAGAGATGGACGTTGATGCCGAGATATACTGTTTCAAGGTCGTTAAGCCCCAGATTTTAGGTCGTATCTTGTTTTTGAAAGATGTCATTTTGATAAAGAGCGAAGAGGTGTTAGGAATGGTAGAGTTTAATAAATCAAACCTTAATTTTATGAGTCAAGAGATAGAGAAATTTATTGATAGCCACAAACCATTTGTTAGGTATATGAGGGCTGAGGAGACTAAATTTGATTCGCAGTACTTCACACGAGAGTCAGCTGAATTGAAGTCGTGTACACACGCATATTACTGCGGTTGTCTCACGAAATTTGCGACAGCATTTGATATGGAGTGCGCACAACTATACCGTTATGATCTACTGAGTAAATTTATCGCCTATCGTCATCAGATATTAGAGGCGAGTGATGATATGCTATTAGGTATAAGTAGTGCGCCTCCGAACCTTACGTGGACAAAGAACGAAACAGATCTTGTAGAGTTAATCTATGGATTATTTGCAGTTGGCGCATTTAACAGAGGTACTGTTGATGTTAAAGAGATTGCTGAACTATTTGAAAGGAGTTTTAATTTCAAAATTAAAGATTGCTATAAGACATATCGCTATTGTCGAAGTCGCAAGAAGGATCGTGTTCCATTCCTTAATGCAACAGTAAAAGCATTGTTGGAGAAGATGGATTCTAACGATAAATAGATCCTTAATACCCGCTAAATGAAAATTTGTTTTGCCACCGAGATAGGTGGTTTCTATTTTTTTCACTATCTTTGCGGTAAGCAGTGATGATGTTATCGCTGTGTAAAATGAAATGCTTATAGAAGAAAAAGAGTAAAAATACTACATATATAATTGAATTGTTTATCTGCAACCGAAAATCACCACTTTTTAACGCAAACGATAAACAGGCAGGGGTATTGTATCTATATGGTACGGTGCGCCTTGGCTTGTTTGTTTGCGTGGGCGTTGTGGTGATGCCTCGGTTGCTAGCTTGCCTTGGCGCACTTTTTGTGTCCTTATGGCAAGCCAATACCACCACAACTATGAATATCAAAAGAGAGTGTGCAGTAGCATTCACAGGCAACCGCAACCTCACATCACCTGACAAAGCATCAGGCTCGACTCTCGAAAAGAGAATCCGAAACAAACTCTACGCCCTATTAGAGGAGCAATATAATCAGGGTAAATACCAATTCTTGTGTGGCTATGCCCTCGGTTGGGATATGTTGGCTGCCGAAGAGGTGCTACGACTCCAAAAACTCCACCCCGAAATTGAGTTAATAGCCGTGATCCCATTTGATGGTCAAGAGGAGAAATTTCCATTCTTCGAGAGACTCCGCTACCGCAAGCTCCGCAAGAGAGCGACCTATACAGTCGTCATAGCACAAGAATACTCCAACCAAGCCTACCACGACCGCAACGATTATATGCTCGCTAACGCCTCAAAAGTCATCGCCTACCACAACGGCAAACCCCGTAGCGGCACAGGCTCAACGATCCGCAAAGCCACGGAGCAGGGCATTGAGGTCGTGAATCTCTATGACGAGATATAGGAACTAATCCATATTTGTGTTATATTTGTACTCAGTACTGTTTTTAGGATATGGGTAAAATACAACATAGATTATATCACTGCATCGTATGTGGCAAGGAGAAGTCTCGGCGGAAGTTTGACGCACGAGGTCGCTCTCGACACATCTGTAAAGATTGCTATGCCCTGCCCACTGAGGTGCGTAGTGAGGCTCTGCGTATGGATCGCCTCTTTTGGCTGATACCCAAATATCCCAAGAACCGTGAAGATTGGGCAATCTTCGAGCAATATGCCGCCCAACACAAAGATAAAGAGTCAGGAAAGTTAGCACAAGAGTATCTGGAAGAGAATAGCTCTCACTACCAAGCGAAGGTTGCTAAAAAAGAGCAAAGACGCAACACAAATCAATGGTACATCAACCGTAAGGCGATGAAAACTCTGGCGGAGCAGATCGCCACCACATACACCGCATTCACAGAAAATGCCGACTTACAACTCACAAAGAGTAATAAATCGGCAGGATTGAGGGCACGCAAACTGTCGTTAGAGATCGATGCTTTATTGAAAGAGTTTCGACATAGTAGCCTAACTTCTCAGTCATAATATAATTGCGTTTTTTATTATATCTCTTGGGGAGGTGTATTACATTTTTAGTTTCATAGCGTCAATAAGCTGGTCGTTAAAATCTATAGACCAGACCTTTACATCTGCATTTCCATTGATAACTGTTGCATTGTCACTCTTTACAAATCCCAATAGATTATGAACATATCTGTCGTTATAATCTTGAAATATGACATTGTGGGCTGCTGCAAATCCTAATTTGTAAAAATATGGGAGATAGCCAGTTTGGGTAATCAAACAAGATATAGAACGTACTCCTGAGAGTCTGGCAGCGATTGACCCATAAATAGCGGCATTTGTTGCGTAGCCTAATGTTGCATCGGGCTTTAATCGCCTAAGCACACTCCTAAGCGAGAATATATAGCTAAGTGCAGAGAGAAAGTTAGAGCTATCCTTGCACTCTGCCACCTCTATGATCTGAATACCCAACGTCTCCAATATCTCTGCTTCATCACGATTTGGCGAAATTACATATATCTCGTAAAGCGAAAACTGCATCACAAATGCTAATTTGTTCATTAACTCATACGCCTCTTTGTTGCTTGGGGCGATAAGTACAAATATCTTTTTCTCTTCCATAACAATTTGTTAAAAACAGCCCCCTCCCAATGAGAGGAGGCTGAGGGTTGTGATTCACTGGAACCTCAAATCCTAAATTATTTCAATCCACACGTTTAAGGTACGTGACACCTATATTTTTTCGATTAGCTTTACTCCTTTGGGTAGTGCATTTCGGTTGATTTTCACCTCGTAATCTTTGAAGTTGCGAGCTACTGCGGTGCTATCTTTGGGCGTAACCTCTACTAAGTCGAAGAGTCGGCTTGCAGGAGCGTTGCCGAGTTTGCTGTTGTGCTTGAAGATTATTAGTTTACGCACTGCCATTTGACCACGCAATGACGATCTGTCATCTTCAAACATATTCTCTAAGCCCTGCCAGAATAGATCCAAATCATCTTCGGTGAAGTTGCTCTGAGCGGCTAAGTTGGCAGAGATATATCCGTAGCCTTGATACAAAGCATAAGGTACTGAGTATTTTCGCCCCATCGTGCGGTTCTCGCCTTTCTGCTTTTCGGACTCCTTTTCGGTGGCTACTGCTTGGCGAACTATGCAGTGGTCGGTTGGGATGATTGGCTCGATGCTTCTGGCGAATGTCATTTGCACTGGACCACGTACAGCACCAGCGTTCTTGCCACTTGTCATCAATGCGCCAAAGGTGCGAATATCCCAATATTGGGCGCACATCCACTCACGTGCTTGATGCACTTTGTCGTAGCCCTCGACCTCCTCCATTTCTGGTTGGTCATAGGCTTCGTCTATAAGTTTGTTTAAGATTGCTCTTTCCTTGATGTATATTCGATTGCCTAACAGCTGTGCGTAGTTTCTTATTTTGCGTTTTAAGCACACATCGGTAACTATTCCCTCGCCCGTTTGGGGGTCAGTGCGTGGTGCATTATCGTTGTCGGGGTCGCCATTTGGGTTGCCATCCTTGACATCGAATAGCAATACAAATTCGTATCTATTTTTAACTATCTCGCTCATCTTTCTTTATATAAAATGATTGGTTTTGGTGTTGGTAGCCGAGTGCAAATCTGCCTTGATCTTCGAGGGATAGGCGCATTGGCACACCCTCAGCAGAGATCTTGTCTGTTACCTCCGAGAGTAACATCTTCAAATATACCTGCGTGCCTTGACGTGGAATCCTGCGGAAATAGTTTATCGCAAGTGAGTAGACACGGTTGTATAGTGCCGCAGGGGTGACGGATAATGTGGCGTAGGTCTGAT
The DNA here is from genome assembly GCA_047173645.1 of Rikenellaceae bacterium. Classification (GTDB taxonomy): domain Bacteria; phylum Bacteroidota; class Bacteroidia; order Bacteroidales; family Rikenellaceae; genus Alistipes. The sequence continues at coordinate 21,908 of JBCQUZ010000023.1, read as the reverse complement.
CCTTGATCGTGTAGCTGAGGGTCGGATTCGAGGAGGTTTGCGCCCACTCGATGATTGCCAACATACGTCCAAGCAAGTAGCCCGTGTTTGTGTTATCTTTGTTGAGTGCCATATCGGTTATATTTAGGTATTTTTGTAGTAGTTCTGTGTGTGTTGAGTGGGAACCCTTGTATTTTAGTAGCAGGTTTAATGTCTGCTTTGGGAGTGGCTTATCTGTTACGAATGCCTCCACGAAATCGACTATGAATTGCGACGACAACCGTTTCATATCGCCATAAGGGGCGAGTATCATTAGCTGAGATAACAACTCTTTGTCGGATAGCCTTGAGGTGTCGCAATCTTTTATATGTCGCCTCACGGATATGCGGGCTGCGTTTGGAACTAAGACAATAAGCTCTCTGTCGAAAAAGAGGAATGTCACATCTCCAATCACTCTGTTACCCTCGCCATTCATCTGTCTTAGGGCTGTGATTGCAGAGGCGTAACCCTCAGCTGTCTCTGTAGAGATTGAGGCGTTTTCACCTTGATTTAGACCGTAGGACTCATAGCCTAAGTTTCTGCCATAGGAGACTAACTTTGCCCCTGTGCCAGCTGCTCCTGCGATGTAGACTTTGGGGTGAGTTATGGCGATCTGTTTATTTTGAGGTGCTATCAGCTCGCTCTGTTCGGCAGCAGTTTTTGACTCACCCAATAGTCTAAAGGTTATGTTGTGACCATTTTTGGCGGCTACTTTGCTCCACATCGGATGGTCGTAGAGCTGCTCGATGCCTCGATAGTAGAGGTTGCGAACGGCATTGAATGTTTTGTTGTCGGGGTGTTTCTCGTATGCTGTGCGCACCATCTCACGGAATGGCTCGCTAAACACGTAGCCGAGTGAATCCCACATATAGTTTGGGAAGTTGCAAGCATCTTTACCGCCACGCTGTCGAGAGCGGATCACGTTCATCATTCCCTCTTGCTCCTCTATGTCGACCACCACGCCATCGTCGGAGATCACCACTACGAAGTGTATGCGCTTCAGCTCCATCCCTTGTGGGGGATAGAGCGGGTTGCCCTTTGCGACCTCTCGTAGGTAGTGGTTATGTAGTGAGCTTAGAATCAATGGTTAATGGTTAGTGGTTAATGTTCCGTTTATTAGTTTTGCATCGAAGAATATTGGTTTGGGGTGTTCGGGGTCGGTGAAATCCATATCATAAAGCATTCTACCTAAATCTCGTGTCTCATTGATTGGCGGTTGTAATTCACCATTCATCATTAACCATTCACCATTAATAAGTCGCCAATCACAAGCGAACTCCCTGCACCCCAAATATGGCTGGGTGAAGCATTGCCCTTTGGTGGCTCGTCTAAAGAACATTGCGTTGTGTTTCTCCTCATTGCCATCGAGAGCAACCAACTCCGCTCTAATCCTATATTTGACATCACGCAGCACCACCGAGCTACGCAGCTGTCGACACTTCTCAGCTATGATCTCGGTTTTGTAAACGTTGGCAGTAGCGGCAGTCTCGCACCGCTTGAAATGGGTAAAAGAGATAGGGTTTAGCACCGCTATCTCTTTAATCTCCCACCTCATTTGTGGTCGCCAATATATCGCCTCAAATATCGCACGACAAGCCGAGGGTGTTATCACCTCATAGCTCATCCGCTCGACCTTAAATTCGGGTCGAGTGAAACACGCCAATGCGCCCGATACCTCTAAAACGAAGCACCCCATCACTACTCTTGTATAGGTCGCACACAGAAACCGTAGCCAGTATGATGATTAGATGCAACACTCACTACCGTTGAGTTCATATACATCGAACGACTAGTTGTGTTAGAGGATGGTGTCGCACTCCATTGGTAAGAAACAGTGCCATAAGCACCTAATCCTCCTGATGTGTAACCTCTATAACCAAGTGCAGGGTAAAAAGCTACATCTTTGTATATACGACTGTATGGTGTTTCTGCCACTCCATTGTTATTATAGATCAACTTAGCGTTGTAGTTGTCAGGGTTGGCATACTCGTTTTCTGCACTACCACAAGTAAATCCATTCCACACACCACTGGTGGGTACCTTAAAGCCCAGTGGAGATGGATCGAAAATCGACTTTCCAGTGATATATTCCGACGCGGGGATAGTATAATCAAACCATATATATTGAGCCGACTGAGCAACCTCTTCACTACACCAAGGCTCAGAGATGTTAGATGTAATGAAGAATTTATTAGGACTATTAGCAACATTGGCAAAACTCTGAACTCCATTAGTCGCAGTGGAGTAATCATCTAATGCGTAACCATTCCTATATATTCCTGGTATATCAACATCAAAACGAGCAGGGAATGGCGCATTACGTCCATACTGATAGTGAATTGTGCCAGGAGCGTTGAACGATGCACCCACCAGACCATATCCCGAACCATCAGGATTAGCCGACCTTGCCCCGATATTACGATCCATAATTAGCTTACCTCCATATATACCCGTTGTAAAATATGTATTATTGTAGAAATGGAGAGCACCACCATCAACACTATATTCGTTTACACCTACTGATATAGAGATACTTGATGGGTATGGATTGTAATCGGTGATCCACAGATGCCACGTCCATAAGATGGTTTTATCATCTTTTTTGCGCACAACATATACCACATTGCAGTGATTCTCCGCTACGGAAAACTCTTTTGGAAGAGTTACCTTAACATTTTTATTAGCATAATCTTCAACTATATCAAAGTCACCTATTTTGTTTGGATCCTCTGAGGCATCATAGGTGAATGATCCGTTGTAATCGTGCCACAAGATCACAGCCTCCCAATTATCTTCAATATCAGAGAGTGTATTACCAGTCACAGTTCCACAATAGTTTGAATTACCCCAAAACTCATCTATCCTATCTATTGGGATAGTAAACTTTCTGTCAAACATTGTCAAAGGATTAAGAATATAGCAGTTAGAGCGAGGAAGAGTTTGTAGTGAGTAATCAAAATTGCTTATCTCGGTCATTCTTATATCTGTCTCAGGGTCGCTAATAGTGTTAAAATCAAGCGTATAGGTATACTTAGTATTTGGCTTAATATTAAAATCATCTGTTAAGTTTTCGCCCAGATAGAATGTGTAGATATAACTATCCTTCGTAGAACTATTCTCAGCCAATAGCGCAATAGCGGTGCAAGATGCTGTTGCGTAATTATTCTTCATTGCATCGTTGGCATTATTAACTTCGCCTCGCATATTAACTGGCACATAAAACATTACCGTTTGATAGCCATCTGCATCTGCAACGCCGAGAGAAACATTCTCATAGTTTACGCAGCTAAATGAGTCATCAGCGGGAAAATTGTCACCACTCTCATAGTTGGGACAGTAGCTCGATTCAGCTGGCACTCCAATCATTGCTGCCTCTGTAAAGGATAGCGATACATCATCTGCAACCTTTATTTTGACAGTTATCTGCGCCACATTGCGAATAAGCTCACACGCTTCAAGTTTGCCACCACTCCCTATATTTTGTGTCTTTTCCCCAAAAAGCACCATATACTGGCCAGTTCCATCAGATTTAAAGTTACTCTCCTCTTCGCTAATTGCATAGGTAAGGCTTTTAAACTCATCAATAGTAAAATAACTACTAAGCGATTGCATTAGAGTGCTATCAAATGTGTTTGCCACGTAGACTATCGTCTGATCATCCGATGGGACGAGTTTAATTTCAGCATTCTGAGGATTTTTCTCAATATATTGAGGTACACCTACAACCCTGCCGTCATCGGCTGCAAATTGTAATACCCAAAGATTTTTGACCTCAGTTGAAGGCTCTTTTGTGATAGTCGATTTTGTGGCTGCATATACCTGACTATCATCCTCCGCCTCCTGAGTTCCAGCGTTCATATCTGCCACCGAGAGGTTGAGCGACATAGATACTGCCTCTGGCAACGTCTCTATCGAGCTGCCACTTAACGGATCTTTTTGACAAGCAGTTAGTATCGAAAGTATAAAAGCTGCTATTATTGCTATATTTCTCATATTATTTATCATTAACCATTAATCACTACTCTTGTATAGCTCGCACACTAAAACCGTAACCATGAAAATTTGAAGCAGCTGTTGATACTCCTGTCGAACCTATGGAGATATAGTAACCATTTGTCGCAGAGACTGGCGTTGCGCTCCAATAATAACTATTAGTACCTACTACACCTAATGACGCACCTGAAAAACTACGATTACCTGTTGGAATGTAATAGGCTAAATCGTTGTACATACGAGTGTATGGAATCCTTGAGACTCCATTGTCGTTGCCTGTCAACTTAAAGGTGTAATTATTTGGTGATTTGTATTCTGTTGCTGCACTGCTAGCTGTAAATCCTGTCCAAGTACCAGTAATAGGCACTCTAAAGCCCCAAGGTGATGGGTCGAAAATCGACTTACCTTTGGTGTATCCAGTTTTAGGAAGCTTGTAATCATTCCATAGATATTGAGCCGATTGCGCATCACTTTCGTCGTATAAAGGTGTCGTGTAGACATAAGTAGAGCTTACTATGTAGTAATTCTGTGGATAATTAACAAAATCTGCAAATTTTGGCTTAGAATTACCTTCTGTCATAATATTGTAGGTCTTAAATTCAAGATCATTATTATAATAATAATTGAGGGTAGTTACATTTCGGGTAGTATTAGGGAATGGCACACTACGTCCAAACTGATAGTGCAGAGTACCATTACCTTTAAAGAGGCATACATCAGTAAAGACTTCTGTAACGTCATATAAAGCAGTTATTTCACTGTCCTCCGTAGGTCTCGTATCAGGGTAACCACCTAATATCTTTGCATCTATTATCTGTTCGTCGTCATAGTCGTAATAAGGATATAAATTATAATCATAATAATCTGAATAATAAGCCACGTCGGGTTTATCGGCTGTACTAGCATCTATAGGTGTAAATGTATAAATAGCTTTTTTAGCAACCATATATCCACCATACCCCTCCTCGTTAGCCGATCTTGCACCTATATTGCGATCCATAATGAGTTTGTTGCTATATATGCCTGAGTTGAAATATGCGTTATTATATCGGTGTAGCTCACCGCCATCGACACTATATTTATAGACACCCGACGATAGTGTAATATTCGAGCGATATGGATTGTAGTCGGTGATCCATAGATGCCACGTCCATAAGATAGTTTCATCCGATGTTTTGCGCACAACAAAAGTCACATTGCAGTGGTTGGCAGCATTTGCAAACGTTGTAGGAAGAGTCACCTTTACTGTAGTATCCGTATTCTTTTCTACCTTTAATCCATTCATAGTATTACCATTGGTAATCATATTGTTCAATGTGGTTACATTATTGTGGTCTGTCCACAAGATTACAGCCTCCCAATTGGCTCTAATTTCATCGAGGGTATTGCCATTTGAGGTAGATCCACAATACCTCGAATCACCCCAAAACTCATCTATCCTATCTATTGGGATAATATACTCTCTATCGACCAAATCCGAAGGGTTAAGTATATAGCAGTTGGAGCGAGCCATCGTTGAGAGCGAATAATCTACACAACTATAGTTCTCAACCCTTAGGTCGGTCGCAGGGTCGCCCACTTCATCAAAGGTGAGGGTGTAGTTGTATTTAGTATTTGGCCTAATGTTGAAATCAGAGGTTAGATTACTACCCAGATAGAATGTGTAGAGATAGGTGTCATCATCTGGAGTCGTAGCCATTAGCGAGATAGCCGTGCAGTAGGCAGTTGAATAGTGGTTTTTCATCTGCTCAGTGGTGTTTTCTACTGAGCCACGCATATTTACTGGCACATAAAATGTTAATGTCTCATACTCATCATTTTCATCTTCTGCAATTTCATCACTATCATAGCTAAAGTAGCTAAAAGTGTTATCAGCAGGGAATTTATGATCTGTGTCATCGGAGAGATAATCGGGACAGTAGCTCGACACCTTTGGTATCCCCTTAATTAACGCTTTGGTAAATTCTAACCCAGTTACATTGTTTTGAATCGTAACATTTATCTGCGCCACATTACGAATAAGCTCACACGCGTTAAGCCCATCACTACTATTTACCTCTTGCACTTCTTCTCCGAAAAGGACAATATATTTTGTGTTTGTATCGTCTCCCTCGACAGTTTTAAAATTGCTCACCTCGCTGCTAATTTCGTAGGTGACATTTTTGAACTCGTCGATGGTGAAGCTACTGCCGAGAGATGCCGTTAAATTCTTGTTAAATGAGTTGGCAACGTAGACAAGTGTGTGTTTAACCCCATCACCTGATGGGATTAGCGAAACTGGAACGCCATCGTTATCATCCGTCAGTGCATCCTGCAACGCAGTCTGATAATCCTCAATATATTGTGGTGTACCCACAACCTTGCCGTTATCATCAAACTGTGCAACCCAAAGATTTTTAATCTCGATTGAAAGTTCATCTTCTGACGCTATCGTAGACTTTGTAATCGGATATGTCTGGCTATCACTCTGAGCCTCCTCTGTGCCAGCACTCATATCTGCCACCGATAGGTTTACAGCCATCCCGATTGTTTCATACTGCTCTCTATTATATAGATCCTCTATCGGGTCTTTTTGGCAAGCCGATAGTGTCGCTGCCACCAGAATAGATATTATTGCAAACTTTTTCATATTTTTATCTTTATTACTCTTGAATAGCTCTTACCTCAAAACTATACGACCTATAATAGTTCGTATTAGATACCGTTGTTGTATAGTAGCGCAATATTGCCCCTCCCGTATTGGATGTGCCAGAGGCACACCATACATAACCAGCAGAACCCTGTGCACCATAACCAGAGTCGTCATAAGCTCGATAGCCTGGACAAGGGAAATATGCTATATCTCGATAAATTCTATCGTATGGTGCGGTCGCATAGATCTCAGTGTAGCTATTGAAAAATTCAAAGGTATAATTGTTGGACACTTCATCATTAAGAGCACCTCCTGTGAAATCATTATAAACACCTCTTTGCGGCACACAGAAGTCTTGTGGCGATGGGTCAAATAACGATTTGCCTGACTGGTAACCACTATTTGGTATACTTAAATCATTCCAGATATAGGTGTCATTCTGCAAATTATCATCGCTGCACCAGTTGCCACCGATGTTATATACATGTCGATAAGGGTGAAATACAGCGTCTATAATAGATATAGGTCCCGATACACTCTCTGCTTTATAACCATTAACATATATTCCATATATAGGGAATGGATCTTTGCGTCCCCACTGATAGAAAAGTGCCCCTGGGGCGGTTACGTAAGTGTTTTTTAACGAACCATACCCCTCGAAGTCGGCACTTCGTGCGCCAATATTTCTATCCATTATAAACTTATCTTTGTATATTGTGCTCCATACGTTTAGTGTCGAAGAAGCATCCGTTAAATCGTTATCTTGATAGCGGTGCACTTCATTTTTAGTGTCACCATTCAACGAGTACGCTGCTGCTTCACTACTGTGGCTACTTATACCATCAATAATACCCTTAGGGTTATAGTCGGTAATCCACAAGTGCCAGCTCCACAGAATTGTTTGGGTGTCTTTTGTGCGCACCACATAGCAGATATTACAGTGGTTATCTGGGTCGTCAAACCCATCGGGAAGAACCACCTTGACACACTTTTCCTCTGCCTCAGAAGAGACAGCTTGCTCAAAGGTGACATTACTAATTAGCTCATTGTCCGAACCGCTGAAGTCATGCCACAACATTACAGCCTCCCAATTATCTCCTAAATTATTCAATGTATATGCATTAGCGTAATATTGATCACTATAGTCCATATTACCCCAAAAATCATCTATCCTCGAAATTGGTATGTAATAAGCATTGCAGCCCTCTTCTGGATTAATTATAAAACAGTTGGAATTCTTATTTGTGAAATCAAACTCTTCGTTTATGACAACTTCTGCAACGGTGTTATCAACTATTATCTCATCATTTTCGTTGTCCCATTGAATATTTTCTGTGTCGATATTTACCGTGAATTTTTTGATCTCTGTAATCTCTCCTCCATTGACATCTATAGTTTCCCAACCCTTTTTAGCCGACACCTTTACCTGCAACTCCATCGACGATATATTGATTTCATAGGTGTATTTATACATAGGTACCATCTCGATGTTTAGAGGAATATTAACCTCTTTGGTTGCGCCATTATTCTCCAATCCCACAACAAGAGTTGGGTAGGCAATACCACTGGCTGAGTAGTTTGCCGATATAAAGTAGGATGGACTATCCTCTATTACAGCCTCGTATTCTGCTGTTAATTTAAACTTTTTAGGCAAAACGCCATCTCCGACCCAGTCGTTAATCTCCCCATCATTAGGATAAGTAGGACTAAAGACTACCCCCGTCTCATCAAGGTAATATGCATAGGCTTTATCATAGACATCTTTTACTCGAAGAGTGTTCACAGTACGAGGATCGTCCTCAAGGTTGCTTTTGAATTTAAACTCCACCTGGCTACGTTTCTGTTTAAGAGAGACATCGTCCAGTAGGGTTTCGTAATAATACTCCGTAACACCCTCATCATTGGGTTTGTATGTTGCAACACCAGTACATAGTAGTGCTATAGGGTCGCTTATATAGAAAGGAGTCTCACGCTCTACAAGATAGCCATAACCAGTTACACCCTCCATATCGACCATTTCACTGGCTGGCGAAGCGATCAAGAGATAGTATGTATTTCCATTGGCAGCGAGTCCATCACTCACTCTTGTTAGTGATGGATCCTCTGCACTGTCATAGTAATATGCTGCTGATGCAGTTGGCGCTCCTGTGGTACTCGACTGAGTGATGAGCGAGAATTGCAACTCTTCTTTTGTCTCGTATTCAGTTCCATCTGCTCTTGTGATAGTGCCATTAGTGCTAAATTCTAAAGGTAATATCTCGTCACTGTTGTAGCCTATTTCTGCATTATCTTTCTTGCAGCCAACTACTAAGGCAGCCATAAGACATATATATAGTATCTTCCTCATATTCTATATCGTATTAAATATCTGTTTGTATGGTCTCACCATCAGTAAAATCATCCTCTTTGGTGATGCTGCCGTCAAATCGCAAATAGTTATCAAGTTCTATATCCAAAGAGTATCTGGTACCAGCTACCATCTCACCATCCTTAAAATCACTGTTATCCAACTCGATCGTACCATCTATAATAACATTATCAATGGTGAATGCTATCTTTAACTTCTCATTATCAGCCAATTCGATAGGATAGAAATAGGCTGTTTTCTCTATGTAGTAGTCGTAATAATCTACTGTACCATCATCTAAGTAGTAATAGCGTATAGCCCAATCCCCACCAATAGAGATTACACGATCTGTATAATTATTGGTTGTAGAATTGTAATAAGAGTTAGGGGATAAAGATCCATCTCTACAATTAATCGTTCCTTTGTATGGTATCCTGTTCATTTGTGCTTCGCCATCTGCATTAATCACCGAGAGGGTAACAGAAGTAAAGGATACAGAGCTGGTGCTGTTTTTAAGCGTTATCTTAAAGGTTAGTGCAGTGGTGATTGGCACAAAATTTAAGTTCGCCTCAAATGCATCACCGCTAATATCTATCCTCTCATCCACAGCCCACATATAACTACTTGTAGTCGATGGTGTATAACTAAGTTTTGTGAGATCTGCATCATAAACGTATGGAGAGACAGCAACTATATCTATACTCTTGCCCTCCTCCTTCATAAAGCCAAATTGCTCACTCGCACCTGTACTGGTACCATCGAAACTAAATTTCCAAGTTTCATCGTCTTTTACCGCATACACATCGTTATAGGTGTCTTCTAATGTCGACTCAAGATAGGTGTCATCAGAGTCTGCATCATATACCGCCATACGAAATGTCGATCCACTCTCAAAGTTATCTGTTGCATCCGCACTTCGAGTATTGAGCTGAAGTATGCTAAGACCTTCCTCTGTTTGTTGCAATGTAGTCTCAGGCTCTTTGCTACAAGCGACAAAGAGCATCACAATCACACCTGCTATATATATTATCTTATTCATAAATTCACAACTTAAAACATTCTTACTCTATCTCCCATTTGCCATCATCACCATCGCCACTTATGGTCTCTTCTAACCAAGGTTGCGATGTGACGTTAATAGTACCAAATCCCACATCTGACGGATCGACAAGCAATAGGTATATCTTTATCTCACCCTCGACAAGTGTTGACCCCTCCTTAAGAACAAACTCTTGATACGCTTGCGCCTTACTTGTTCCATCGAAATATGAGAATAGCACCGAGAAGTTAAGCTCACCAACTGCGTCATCGGGAATAAGCATCATATACGACTGACCTTGACCATAGCCCAACGCCGTGTAATCAGAAACTTCAGCTGTTGCTACATTTAATGGCGGCAGGTATATTTCATCCGAAAGCTCTTGTGAGTTGAATGAATATGTTGCCGTTGTCTCTTCATCAGGAATATTCCATACAAAATCGTCTTGGGTATCGTCATATTTAAGCTCGCCCGTCGCTACGTATCCACTCACCTTCATTCCCAATATTTGCACTGTCTCGCCGTCATCTTCAGCACCAAGGCGTGCTGCATAGACCCTTGCTTGGGCTAATCTATGTTTGAACGAGAACTCAACACCTGTTTCGCTTTTACTCAGTTTATTTGTGTAATCAAATATAAAGTCATCTTGATCGTATGGTTTCTCGGCTGGCGTAACGGTGAATGTGGGGTATCCGGTTGCGTTATTTTTGCTAAGGACAATCTCTCCACTACCGTATGGGTGATAGGCGAAGAATTGCATACGATCGTTTGTATTATTTGGCCAATATTTAATTGGCGAGTAACCCCACACATCATCATCACTACCCTTAGTCACCTCTTGGTCATACATAAAGTTAGGGGTGAGCGTTGCTATATCATCATCTTTATCGCCATAATATGCCAACACTCCAAAGCTCGTAAAATTTTTAGTCTCCGTCGCAAAGCCCCTTGTCGTTGGCTCATCGTCACCCCAGTTAAGCTCTGTTTGGAATGATATTGCAGAGGTGCTTGGCTCGTAACCGTCGGGGGTAGATGGGGCAGGGGTGTCGCTCTTGCTACACCCTGCTGCCATCACTGCTGATAGTGCCAATGCTATTAATATTGTGTGTTTCATATCGTCTCGTTTATGATTGTCAGTTAATCATATATTTGTAACCATAGGGCGGTTCAATGCCCTATGGTTTGTGTGTTGTAAAGTTAGTCTTCTTTAGTGTTTGTAGCTGGAGTCGCAATGTATTCCTCTGTTGGAGTTTCATCCCATCCATCAACTGTTGCAGATACCTTAACACCAGTAAGAGCAAGCTCAAGGTTGATGTTGTATGCTACACCTGCTTTAAGTGTTGTTGCAGGAAGAGCTACAATATCTTGTTGAGTTATTGTGCTTAGACCGTTATTAAGATTTTTATCCAATGTAACTACGTCGTACTCTACGTATAGATATACGTCATCTGTGCCAGTTGTAATACCAGTAGCATCTGCTGGTGGAAGTAGGAATGCGTACTGACCTTCTGTGAATAGAGGTGTAGAGTCCGTTGTTCCAGTTGCAGTACCAGTAACTTTTACAGATGTCTCGTTGTAAGCGTTATCTGTTGTACCTGTTGCACCTGTTGCACCATCAAGAGCAGCTGCCTCCATAGTCATAAGACCTTTTAAGTCGTAGTTAGCCCCTTGCTTTGTTGCAGATGCAAGAGCTGCCCAAGTTCCGACAGTTTGCTCGCCTTCGGTAGCTTTTGCTGCATAAGTAAACTTGTTTGTTGCATATAAACCTAAACTCGTTGTTGTTGCAGTATTAGTTTTATCTTTCAATGTAGAGTTTTTTGTACCAACAAGTTGAAGATCTGTTACATATACAAGAGTATTTGTTTGAAGTTCGCCAGTAGACTTTAAATCCTCAGAAACCCAAGCTGTCACGTTAAGACGTGTAAGCATATGGTTAAATGTAAAGGCAACGTTCTCACTCGTTTTTTGTTTTGCTTGCTCATATATAGGAGTCGCGATTACAAGGTCTACCATATCATCTGCATCATCTGCTAGCGAGAATGTAAGTGTTGGTTCAGCTGCTACTGCATTTCCCGAAAGTGTAATAGCTTTACTAGTAGATGTCTGATCTGTATAAGGAGCATAAGCGAAGAAAGATACACGGTCAACAGTGTTGTTTGGCCAGTACTTTAGTGGAGAGTATGACCAAGTTGATGCTACATCACCACTTCCATTACCCGTAACCTGCTCATTGTACATAAAGTTTGGAGTGTCGCTATCATCCCAAACAGCAGCAGATGTTAATGTAGACTGATGGTAGTAACCCAATACACCAAAACCTGCACCACCTGAAGCTCCAAGAGTCTCAGATGTTACCACCGTACCCTTAGTAGAGACACCAGTGTAGACACCAAAGCCAATAGCCTGGCTGTCGAGATTTGAGGTTGACACCTCGTTCTTTGAGCAAGAGCTCAATGCAACAGCCGTAGCCGCTGCGAATAATAGAATTTTTTTCATTTTTTGTTTGTTTTCTAAAATTGTTTGTTAAAATTATTGTTAATTTATTCTCTCATATAATTAGTCGTTAACCTCTAAAGCTCTGCTCTACACTGGCAAATCATAACTCTCCTCGTCGCCCCAATCCTCGACCGTAGCATCGAAACCGCTCGACGATGAACCTTCTGGCTTAACATTGGGCAGAACAGGTGGTGGATCATCTAATGACCCCGAGAGACCAACCTCGACAGTGATGTTAGTCTCTACATCCACATCCACATCTGTCTCTACATCGGCATCTCGTGTCTCCTCATCATCATTGGTAGTGGTGTTTTGTGAAATATCTGCCGTATGCTCGATGATAGTTTTATTATCAACCAATAAAATCTGAAGATAGATAGAGCCTTGCCAATCGTCCGCCACACGTGTAGTGGTGGTGGTCTCAGGGAGTCCAAAGCTCATAAAGTAGATATTCGTCTCACCAAACTGATCGCCATACTCAAAATCCTCGATAGTCCAATTCTCCAAGACGTGCGACACCTGAGACGAGAAGCTCTGCTGTGTCGAGAAGTTATAACCATCCGACATACCCGTAAGCACGCCTCGTGTGGAGCGTAGGTTGCTGATGCCATCGACCTTAACTCGTACAAAGGTGCGCTTAACAACAATCCTCGGTTTTAAATTGAGTGTCTCTGCTACTATTCGCTCACCTGTTAGCTCGTATTGCTCGGTCGATTTTTGGATGCAATCCTCGCAGATCTCAACATCTTCGTAGGTCGCAACTGCAATATCTTCGGGTTCTCGCACGATGGTCTCATCGGCTTTGGTTGTTGCCCACGATTTGGTGGCATCCTCCACTGAATAGACCTCGGCTGTCTCCCACTTATCGAGACCCCTAAATCCAACCGTTCCAAAGTCCGATGGTATCTGATTAAATACCAATATGTTATAGACTCCCGCTGGCAGCTTCAGTGTTCCACTTGTAATTGTGTTGCTTTGGACAACGATTGGCTCGCCGCCATCCTCTGGATATGCCCTGATACTCATTCCCGTTGGGGCTTCACTCATATTGCTCCAATCGACATTCACCAGCACCTCGCAATAAGGTGAGTAGTCGTAGGTCAACTCACGACGCTCGCACGAGAGGGCAACGAGGCATATACCTATTATATATAGTATCTTTTTCATCGCTTACCTCCTCTCTTCCAATCGATAAACCACACCAACGACACTTTAGCTTTGGTTGGACCGATCCAAGTGTAACGTCCATCGTGCTGCCACACTAAGTATTCATTATTTTGCATACCCTCGTAGTATCTATACTCCGTATTTAGATAACCCAATCCCAATGAGTACTCCATTCTCAGTGAACCACTTTTGTTGATCGTGTGGGCGTAACCTCCTGCCAAACCTGCGGCGATGTAAAACTCGCCCTGGTAGCCGTTGTTTTTCCATTGCAGGTCATAAAGTCCTCCACCTGCGTAGAAGCCTGCGAACCACCCTGTTAGCTGTGGTCTGTCGGTGCGATCACCAAACCAGTAGCGACCCTCCACTTGACCCGACATAATTTGCAGGGCATTGCCGTTATTTTTTGTTATCCACCAAGGGCATATCCACTCACCAGCAACACTCCAACGCTCTCCAATAGGCACTTCAACCTCGATTGAAGGAGTAAGCAACACATCATATAGCAAGTTGGTTTTTAGAGCAAACTTGATCGGTTTTTTGTCATCTTCTACTACCTCGCTCACTATTGGCTCTGGCTTTGTAATGGGTGCGATCTCGACAGGTGGCACAACAAGCTCTGTCTCGACCTTCACCTCCTGCTTAATCACAGGGATAGTAATAGTCTTGAAATAGATAGTTACAACTGAGCCTACACGAAGTTGAGGATAGAAATTTTCTAATATATAACGATATGGCCGACCATATTTTAGATCCATCAGGTGCTTATTACGACTATCCACTAACGTTTGCCATCGGTCATTAGGGTTCACCCTACGCCACGTCTCCTCTGGTGTATTCTTTAAGATATGCAGCACATCGTCTCTGTACTCAATATCTGATTTTTCAACAAGATTATAGAGTCCATCCCAGTCAATACCCGAATGTCTCTTTGTAATCAAACTATCAGGCACAGATATTGTTTTAGTTAAATAGTCATATATGGAGTTGGTTCTATTTTTAGTGATTTGCTCATTGTATTGGCGACCACCATCTGGAGAGGCGTAACTATTGATCTCGATGCTTGAAATAGATATGAAAGGATCTTGCTGCAATCGGGTAAGCAACTCGGTTAGATGAATTAGGGGTTCTCTATTCTCTCTATATTTAGAATCAACAACATAGCTATTTAGATCGAAATAGATCTCGATCTGCTCAGTCTTTTGCTCTGTCCCGCTGTCAGTCTGACTCTCGTCTTGGCTATAGGCAGGAAAACAAAGTAAAAACATCAATAGTATGCTTATTACTTTTTTCATATTTTAGTTTTCTATTTTATCATCTTCTCATATTGTTCATATATCGTTGTGGCGGATAGTATCTTTTTATGATGCTCTATCACCCTTTCAAACTCTTTGTAAATACTGCAATCCTTACATTTGCGTGGTTTGCACGTTAGCAAATCACCGCAGCACTCGACTGGCTCATCACCCTCCAAAGCATACACTATATCGTAGAGTGTTACCTCCTTTGGATCTTTGAAAAACATAAAACCTCGCTCTTCGTATATGCCTCCTACTCGACTACTCAAAATACCAGCTTTTACAAGCTTTGAGAATGATGGGTTTACTGATCTTGGCTTAAAGCCATAAACCTCGGCTATCTCTGGTATCTTTATAGGAACTCCACTGTAATAGCTCGGAACCATATGCCTGCAAGCGATAATACTTAACCTTGTTGTAAATAGTAGTACATCCATTTCTAACTCATTAGCCCTCTTCTATGCCGTTCTGAGTTGCATTGGGCGGTTATAAAACTCGTTTTTATTCTGACTTTCTATAAAAGAAAGCAAATAGAGGAGTTAAGTCATTATTACCAATAAGATTAAACAAAAAATTTAGGGTGGTTTTGCTTATCAAAAACCACCCTAAAAGTTGAAAAAATTAGCATTATGTATTAAGAAAATGTTGTGAGCATAAGATATTTATGTTATCTTTGCGGTTGAAAATGTGCTTTCTTTTATAGAAAAAGGTAAAATAATTTGGTCTGATTGCATAAAAAGATTACCTTTGTACCATTAATTCGGATTTCTTTTATAGAAAGTAGGGATTAGCTAAACATCCATATAGCTACAAAGCCTTTAATATCACGCTATTAGCCTTATCAACAACGGACGTATCGAGAGATGCTAAATAAATTTGTGTCGTCGCTTCACTGTCGTGCCCCATACCCTCTGAAATAACCGAGATCGGAATATTTTTTGTACGTGCAGCCGATGCCCACGAGTGGCGCGCAACATACATTGTTAGAGGCACAGCGAGTTTTATGCTCTCGGCTATTTTCTTTAGATTATTATTTACTTTGCAAAGTTCGCCTTTATAGAGGTTGTGTTCTTTTGTCTTACCTGCAATGTTGTGCATCACAGGCAGTAGATAGATTGAATCTTCGATATAGTAACGATTCACAATCTCCTGCATACACGTCTCCCATTTGATATGGAGCAACTGCCCCGTTTTGCGCCTGCGATAGCTTAAAATTCCATTTTTAATATCGCTCTTGCATAGGTGTGCCATATCGACAAACGACATTCCACGAGTGTAGAAACTGAGCATAAATAGATCTCGTGCATACTCCATTGCAGAGGTTGCACTCAAATCAAGCTCTTTAATGCGCTTTATCTCTTTTAGTGGCAACGCCCTTTTCATCGTCTTTTCGATGCCTGTGTAGACCCTCTTGAATGGATGTTGTTGTTCAGTTATCCCTTTGTCTACCGCCTTATTATAGACTGCTCGCAAGATCCGCATATAGAATGAACTGCTATTCATAGAGACCTTTTCGCTCTTCAGGAATGCCTCGTACTCCTCCATTAGCTCTGATGTAAGGTTGTCGAAAATCAGATCTTCACCACCTCGAAACCTAAAAAAACTATTGAATGTAGCTGAATAGTTGTAAGATGTGCCACCTCTACCAAGCTCCTCCAATCGTTTTATCTGCCCTCTGAAGTAGTTGAAAAAGGTTTGCCCTTTGGGTTGCCTCTGATATTCATATATCAAATCATCACAATGGTTCATACGACCTCTGTTTTCGAGTGTCTTAGCCAGCTGATAGAGTCTGCGAATGTCGAACCCAATCTTGTCATTTATGAGTTTGAGATGTTTTGCTCGCTCAGGGTCGCTTTCGTCTATAATTGCGGAGCTACCCTTATTATTCCATTCGTGTGGTTGAACGGAGTAGTCGGTCTTTATTTGACGAACTGATCGTCCGTGAATTACCTGATAAAAGATTACACCCTCCTTGCCCTCGACTGTCGAAGGTCTAAATTTCGCCTTGATTGTTGCCATTATTTATTTTTTCATTAATTCTTTAAGTTTTGGATCTGCCTCGATTCGAGCAATCTCGACATCGACGATACTCTGCACATCGGCTTTGATTTGGTCGTAGTTGAGTTGGATTTGCTGCTCCATACAATCCTCGCCATTGTCGCCACGGAAGTCGATGATGGTGGGGATTTTCTTGTATCGTGCAGTTTCAGCAGCTACCTTTTCGTTGTCTACGACTATCTCAGCGTGGAATAGCTTTTGATCTATGCGTTCTGTGAAGTTATCCGATACCGAGCCGACAAACACACCCTGCGTGAGGGTTGAGATCTTGCTCTGAGGTATCAAGCTATCCATCTGAGTCGATATAGATGTGGACTTGTCGTTACGGTTGATAGTGAGCGATTGTCTGCGCTGGAGTACCTTTCCGAAACGCTCGGATAGGTTCTTGGCGGTATCACCGACCACTTGTCCTGAGAAGATGTTACCGACTGTGTTCATCACTACTGCCGACTCTTTGTCTCCATAATCTCGCTTGAGCTGAGAGAAGTCCTGAAAGCCTAAGCATACCGCAACCTTGTTCGATCGTGCTGTGGCGATTAGGTTGTCGAGACCTCTGAAATATATCGTTGGCAACTCGTCAATGATTACGCTGCTCTTTAGCTGCCCCTTCTTATTTATCAGTTTTACGATACGAGAATTGTAGAGTCCGAGAGCTGCCGAGTAGATATTTTGGCGGTCGGGATTATTGCCCACACACAAGATCTTTGGCTCTTCAGGATTGTTAATATCAAGGGTAAAATCGTTGCCACTCATCACCCAATATAGCTGTGGCGAGATCATTCGAGAGAGCGGAATTTTAGCAGAAGCGATCTGCCCTTGCAGCTGATCTTGCGCACCTGAGTGCCAAGCATCCATAAAGGGTGAAAGGTAGTTTTCAAGCTCTCGATATGATGTCAAGATTGGGAAGATGTCGGAGTATTTCTTATTCAAAAACTCGATAGCGTGAGGGAATGTGCAATATTTTCCATCCTCGTAAATGCGCAAATACCAGATAATTGCGGCTAACAAAATGATTGGTGACTCCACAAAGAAATCGCCCTGCTTCTGAATCCATGTCTTATTCAAATTGAGCATAATGGTGTATGCGCTCTCGTAAGCATCGGATATGTCGGTCATAAATTTAGGGTTAAGAGGGTTGCATCTATGCGAGCGTCGAGGGTCGTCGAAATTTATCACATAGAATGTTGGTGTAACCTTATACGCCTTGCGATTATTGAGCAGGTGGTTATAGGCGATGGTTGATAAATCGTCAAATTTGAAGTCGTAGATATACATCGAAAAGCCCTTCTCAATCTGCTGTTTTATGTAGTTGTTCACCACTGCATACGACTTTCCAGAGCCAGGAGTACCCAACACTATTGTCGCACGAAATGGGTTCACAACGTTGATCCACCCCTTATGCTCCTTCTTATCATACCAAAACTTGGTCGGCAGATTCACCGAATACTCATTCTCCATCAACTGCGTCTCCTGCATAAAGCTCTCGTTCTCGTCGTTGAAAGGGTCTTCCATTAGATTTGTACTCAGCAATCGGCTCATATATAGACCCGCCATCAACAGACAGATATAACCGACTGCCATCGTGAAGATATAGAGAATCGTATTTGTCTCCACACCCAACGGCAACGACAAGATCCACCAATTAAGGAAGAATAGCACAGTACCAACACCGATGAGTGACCAAATTTTCACCCACGTTATCTTCTCATCGGCTACGCCTCTAATACCCAAACACGACAAGGCAAGCAGTAGCAATGCTCCAAATTTAGTCCACAGTATCGAACTAAACAGCCCCGTAGTACGCTCGAAATTCATTAGAATTTTATCTACCACTCCGATATTTACGCCCCAATATGAGATTGCCTCATAGCAGAACCAATATATATTCATCGTCACAAATAGGATACTCACCGCACGCAGCATATCCATTATCTTACCTAATGCTCTTAGGTCATCTTCTTGTTGCATCTTTTTCTAATTGTAAATGGTTAATTATAAATTGTTAATTAGAGCTTGCGCCCCTTTTTCTTCTTGCGTTGCATAGCCTTGCGGAAACTCTCCTCCTCTGGGTCATCTATGCCCTCGTCAATTGGTAGGTCAAAGAGACCTCCGAGAGAGAACTCATCATTGTGACTCTCTTGCCATTGTTGTTGCTCCGCTCCTTGACTTTGCTGTGATGGTTGATCCTCAATCGGCATTGAAAATCTATCATTGATAGCATTTGCCGAGAAGTCGCCACCCAATCGAGAGCCATTAAATACACATTGATTATTGTGGTCGATGAATGTAGTACCGTATATTATACCGCTCTCATTCTCTCTAAATACCACGTCGATATTCTGCTCCCGAAGCCTCTCCTTAAACTCATCTCGATTATTCACACCCAACGTAGCACGGTCTATTCTCTCTGCCGTCTGCTTGTTCAGTCGCCTATCTTTAATGGTCTGTTTGTGCTGGCTACACTTACTATGAATCGCCTCATAACCCACCGCCTTACCATATAGTGAGGATTTGAAAGGGTTGCTAACTTTATCACCTTTATCATTGGTAGCGTAGTATATCAACCCCTCATAGGCACGTCCATTGCGCTCGCCTTTAGACTCCTCGACACATATATTATATCGACTGAGCAGAGTGCGATACTCCCCAAAACTTTGAAACTTATAGCTCGCTGCGATGGGCTTGATGACATTCCTAATTTGGTTCTTTACGTCATTCTTTGTAGCATCGACCTTGCGGAAATCAAAGGTTTGTCGCTCCTCTCTACTCTTGCGCTCTGCGGTGTGTAGTCCATACTTCTGCTCTATTTCTCGTGTGGCTTTTTTGCTGCGATAGAAGTTGTTGTTACTGTCGAGCTTTTTGCCATTTACATCTATATTTGTTGTGATTATATGAAGATGGTGCCTATCAATATCCTCGTGCTTATATATAATATATGGCTGATCTCCATATCCCATTTTATCCATATACTCTTTAGCGATTTCAGCATACTTCCAATCTTCAATTTTGTCATCTGGATGTGGATTGAGCGATATGTGGAGTATAGGTTTTTCTGTCCTATATCTCTCAGGCATTAGCAATGCAAACGACTCAAAGCAGTTTTTGATAGTGAGATCTTCATCTAACCCTCCATACATTTTATTTGTCAAAATAACCTTAGCCTCACCTGCATCTATCTTAGATTGGTTATATGATAATGCTCCATAAAGAGAGTTTCCTGTTGCTATTTTTGCAACCATTGCTTCACTAGTTGCAGGGTTAAATCCATCGCCTTTTCATTTAATGCGAGTGATTCCATCAATGCTTTTGCTGATTTCTCACTCATTATTGCCGCCCTCTGCTCTGTGAAATGAGACCGTAGCAGTGTAATATATTGGTTGTAATTGACTCCTATACGCCTTAGCTCTTGCCTAATTTCTTTGAGCTTATCATAAAATTCAAGTGTGTTTTTATCCACTTTTATCACTTTCATCTGCTTGTCAAAGATGCAAGATGCAATAAAATGGGACTTGTGTCGGATGCCTGAATTTTCAAACAGCCTAATAAATTCTGCATTCTCTTTTGAGTTTAGATGCAGTGAATACTTGTGTGTAGCAGGATCTGCCTTTGGCGGTCTGCCACACCTTTTCTCTTTTTTTGTCATTGTACATTGGATTTTTAGTGGTTATAAATACATTACTATTCTCTATGGCTATAAATCTTAAAACACCAACTTCGGCGGTGTTTTGCCCCTACGCTAAGTGGCAAGGATTTTCAGGCTGCCGAATTTATTTCGGGAGGCGGAAAATATACCTTGCTATTTGCATTGTGCAAATAATTCTCTTTGCAAAGAGAATCTCATTACAATAGTGTTTAAAATCTAAAGCCATAAGAGTAGCTCTGCTCTTATCGGGGACAAAGTTAGAGCCTTTAATTGGGACGAAAAAAAAGCTGCTGATTCAGAATGACTTAAAATGGCTTAATCTGACTTAGAGCATTGCTAAACTCTTTTTTGAGACAGATATTGTGCTTTAATTTGTGCCAGATTTAATGCTCGAAAGCAGCAAATCAGATTTGCGAAATTGCTAATGAGCATTGCTGATTAGGTAGATGTATTTGCCTGCTGAATTGATAGATTGATTGCAAATAATCAAATGAGCAATATATCTAAAATGCTATGGTTGCTTGATTGCTCAGAAGATATGGTGTAATCAAATCATTGTAGCACGATAGCAATTGAGCATAATTGCAGCAATGCTAAAAATAAAAGAATGTAAAGATGAAACAGAGACCAATATTTATAGCCTTTTCAACACAAAAGGGAGGCGTAGGTAAAAGTGTATTCAGCGTACTCGCTGCAAGCTACCTACATTACAAACAGGATTATAATGTTCTATTTGTGGATTGCGACTACCCACAGAGTAGTTTACTAAAAATGCGCCAGCGAGATTTGAAAGCCATCGAGCAAGATGATGTCATAAAAGCGAAGTTTGCAAAGCAAGTTGAGCAGATCAACAAGCCACCATATCCTATATTGTGCAGCTCTCCAGAGTTGGCAATAGATGTGACTAATACATACCTTGATTCGTGCGAAGAGCGAGTTGATATTGTTTTCATAGACCTGCCTGGCACAGTACTGACAGGTGGTGTATTGCAGACTATATCACAAATAGATTATGTATTCTCTCCGATTACAGCGGATAGAATGGTGCTTGAGAGTTCAGTAGCATTTGCTATGGCTGCAACCTCTGCGCTTGTTGGAGGTGAAGGGTGCAACATAAAAAGCGTGCATCTATTTTGGAATATGGTAGATCGCCGTGAGCGCACTGATTTATATGATTTGTATAATCAATCATTTCGTGAGATCGGGTTACTTGTATTAAA
>JBCQUZ010000022.1:0-33690 GCA_047173645.1 Rikenellaceae bacterium | reverse complement strand
GATATTCTTGACCGATGAGTTGTATTTTGCGAATTAGCCTAATATGATATTATGAAACAAAAAACAACTCATCGGCTAGATCTTTGTGCCGATGAGTTGTTTTTTGTTGTCTTGCAACACTCTCCTTATGATGTTAACTTAATCTACAGTAACTTTACTTCCCCACCAATCGGCGTTAGGTTTCCAGTTTGGAGACAACATCTTTGTGCGCTCTTGTTCTTTTGATTTGAGAGCTGATGTGCGCCATTTTTGTTTTAGGTCAGCCTCTTTTTGGGGTGAATATTTAGTGTCAGCAGTTGGCATTATGGCACCTGTTTGTTTTAACCACTCTTGGAGCTTTGCGTCTAGCTCCTTAACCTTTTGGGGATATAGGTGGTTCAGAGGCTCTAGCTCGCTGAGATCTATGCGGAGGTTATATAGCTCACATCGATCATCTTCGTAGTATCGGATCAACTTCCACTCTCCCTCGCGAATAACTCCCGAAGGCTCACCTCCTTGATTGCCATAGTGAGGATAGTGCCAAAAAAGAGCTCTTTCAGCTATCTCCTCGCCACGTAAAATGGGGGTAATAGAGATTCCATCAATCGCCTGATTTGTATTAGCTTGCAATCCTACATAGTCGACAATTGTTGGGTATAGGTCGATTCCCGAAACTGGGGTGTTACATCTAATGCCAACATTATCTGAGCCTGGAGTTTTTATCACAAGAGGTACACGTATTCCACCCTCCCATTGCATGCCCTTACCTCCACGTAGAGGTTTTAGTGATGTCGAGAAGTTATCACCCGACACTACACCTCCATTATCACTCGTAAATACAATAAGGGTGTTTTCATCTACTCCAGCACTCTCCAATGCGTCGAGTACCAATCCCACAGCATCGTCCATCTGTTGAATCAATCCTGCATATACAGGGTTGTCTTGGTGTTGTCGTTCGGGCATAGCTCTATCCGTAACAAATCCCTCTGCATCAATTCCCATCTTCTCTGCCTTGTCGCGGAAGTAGCTCCATCTTTCTTGCGATGTTTGGATTGGGCTATGTACGGCATAGAATGATAGATAGGCGAAGAATGGTTGCTTTTTATTTTTCTTGGAGTGGTTGGTTATAAAGTTCACAGTTTCCTTAGCCAAACGCATAGAAAGATTCTCACCTGGCTCGATATTTTCGAGCTTTGGGTTTTCCCAAGGTGAAAAATATCCCCCTATAGGGCTTCCTTTTGCCCATCCACCAAGGTTTATATCAAATCCATGATCTTCGGGGTATGAACCCTCTTCGCCCAAGTGCCATTTGCCTGCGAAGAATGTTTTATATCCATTCTCGCGCATATACTCTGGGAGGGTCGATTCGCTATGTGCAAGGTTGGGTGCATACTTGGGTGGAATCATCTTTGTAAAGCGATTTTTTGATCTCCACGCTTCGCCTGTTGGAGCGCCCAGGAAGTTTGTAACGCCGTGATTAACCGTGTATTTTCCTGTAAGTATAGATGCTCGCGATGGGCTCGACACTTGACACGCTGCGTATCCATCAGTAAACACAACACCTCTCTCTGCCAATTTGTCGATATTAGGAGTTTCATAATATTCACTTCCCATAAAACCTAGATCGTTCCATCCTAGGTCGTCGACCAAAATAAAGAGTACATTGTTTTGTTTTGGTGCGCAAATCGCTTGGGTTGCACAGCATGTGAGCAACCCAAGCGACATTGTTATAGTTTTACTTCTCATAGTTAGATTATACTATTAGTAGATTTTTATGCTATTAGATTAGATCTTCTCAAATAGAATACTAAATCCACCTCCATACGCTGCTCTGATATTAATCACAGTTTCGGATGTTATCTCACGCTTTCTCACCATATATGCCTCTTTGTTGGTGCTAGAGTGAGTCTCCTTGACATCGCGACAAATTGTTGCATTGTATTTGGCTCCTGGCTCTAGGAAACTAAAATCGACTTTGTGAGTCGCTCCATCATCACCATAAACTACCGCCAAGAACCAATCATCGCCCGTGCGCTTAGCTACCGATACATGTGAATCATACTCCATATCGAGGTAACGTGTCTCGTCCCATTTAGTTGGTAACTTAGATATAATTTCGAACAAATCACTCTTCTCTTCATACGCCTCAGGTGCATCAATCAACACCGAAAGGCTACCCGTATGTGTAAATATAAATCTAGCAACCTCAGCCGAAACAGTCGATGGATAGGCGTTGCGTGGACCCTTTGATCGTGTCGCCATCTCGTTGAGAGCAAATGTACCGTTAGTTTGATCCATGTGTCCAGCCAAAAGGTTGATACAAGCCATTTTGACAAATTGGCGTGGGTTGAATGCTGTGCGACGATCTAGTTGTGCGTGGCAATATTCGCGATTAATGTAGTTCGGGAATGTGCGCTCCAAGCCACTAAATGGGATTGGGGCATCGTGGAAATCGACAAGCAATTTATACTTTGCTGCGGTTTTGATTATGTCGTAAGTTCTAACAGTTTTTCTTTGGCTGATTTTATCAGACAAAAATCCATACTTCATACCTGCAACTCCAAGTTTAGCGTATGTCGCCGCAACAGTTTCGAAGTCGATAGCTGGGGTGTCGTCGTCGACATATTTCATATCGTAATACAAAATGATACCTACATTTTTGGAATTTCCATACTCGATAACTCTCTTTAGATCAAGACCCTCGACTGGAACAAGTGGTGTGTTTTTGTCGAACCATTCGTCGTCGATAAGAAAATATGAGATATTCGATTTGCTACAAAAATCTATGTATCTCTTCAAACTTTCGGTTGTCATTTCATATGTGAAGCCATTGAAGGTTGTCCCCTTCACTCGCCAATCCCACATACACAAGCCAGGTTTCACCCAACTAAAATCGCCATCAGCCTCGCGACTCATAGTTTGGTAGATAGGTTTTTGGTTGTGAAGATCTTTGAAATCTTCGCCCACCATCACTGTGCGCCATGGGAGGGTTACATCATATGCTGTGGTGATTGGATCCACCTTTATAGCGAGAGTCTCCTCATCCTTTTGACCTTGAATTACGAGTTGTGGGTAGTTCATTAGGTCGCATTCATGGAATGCTAGGATATAATCATTGCCCTGATAGATTAGTGGTGTTTTACTCATGCGACTCATCTCCTTGATTGGCAATCCTCCCACAGGTTCATGCTCGCCATTTGTTGCGAAGCAATCTCCATCTTGCTCGGCTGGTATCCAACTGCTTAGTTCGTGGATTTTTGTCACCTCTGGAACATTTTTGAGTTGCAGTTGGTATGCAAAAGCGTTATCGAAAAGACGGACTGTGAGGGTTCCTTTGATTGATTTGTCGGGTGTAGATAACTTCACGTCGCAAACCATGTCGTTGTATGGAACGGTCACTTCGCTAAATTCGCCATACAGCATAGGCAACGTTTTGTTGCAATATACTTTTTGGTTGCCAAGTAGTGTCCATGTTGCCTCTTTATCATCAATGGCGATATTTATAGGCGAAGGAGCAATGATTGCATCTCCCTCGTTTTCGGATAGTTGTATGGTTAATTTCCCATTTGTATTCACCAATAATGTGTTATAATCATCGTTGGATAGTGTATAGTCATCGCATCCGATAAACAAGATCGCTGCGGACAGAAGTGATAATATCCTTTTCATCTTTATTATGTTATTAAGTGGTTATTTGAGTTGATTTATTTTTGAGTTATACTATTGTTTGAACCTATATCTGTAACTTTACCTACAGAGGTTACAGTACTACCTGTCACACCCTTTTCGAGCTCAACGGGGAACGATGTTTGGTTGTCGAGGACTATATCTGTGGCTGTCCACTCCTTAACCTCCGCAAGGTCACCTACCGACTCGCTATCTCCTCCGACACTGATTCTCATACCCTCCAAAACGTCATCCTCCATGCTGAGTGATGGATCTTGGCGAAGTGTGATTTTGTGTCCTGTACCTACTATATATGCAACTTGCTTACTTCCGTTGCCTACATATCTATTCTCACCCTTAGGGTATCCTGTGATTGTGATGTCGGCTGTGATATTGCGGTTACGCTCGTAAGGGACAACGAATACAGGTCCAAAAGTTGCATCGGCACGACAGTTGCGAATTGTATTGTTGTTGTTGACTGAGTATCCTGTGCTTGAAACACCAATTACGGTGCAATCCTCCACCAAGTTTTTGCCTGCCGAGTGTGCAATCACAACTCCTACGCGTGCATTCTTTACGGTACATCCTCTAACTGTTGCGTTGGATGTCGTGCGTTTGGTGAATCTCTCGCCATTAATCATTGTGTTACCAGTGTTGTAGGCTCTAATTCCTGCTTCGGTTAGGGCAATGGTGTAGCCTTTAGGTACTTTGTAGCCCCATACGGTTTTGAAGTCGATCTTATCTGCTCGCGACCCAGTGCCAGCCTCCTCCAATACTTTGTCGGTGGTAGTCAACGCTCCTTCGATATAACAACCCTCGATGAGTGGGCGATCTGCCGCCTGCATAAATAGGCAGTGACCATAAGCACGGTGGTAGATTTGGCAATCCTTAATGTGATTTTCTAGACCACGTACCAAAAATGCGCTATGCTTTTTGTGTTTGATAGTTGTTGGCCCACCTTTTCCGAATAGCTCACCATAGCCATAAGGGAATGAACCTTTAGATCTAACAATCACCCCTTCGATACGATTTTTCTCGCCATCGACAACAACGTTGACACATCCCCATTGAGGAAAATCAAGCGCATGACCAATATCCTCTAGCTCCAAGTTCTTGACAACATTGTTGCTTCCCAAAACATGCAACTCCACAAATTCTGAACCCTCATAGGCGTTAAATACTTTGGTATCTACCTCGATTTTAACATCGGTGAAGTCATATGTACAACCATTTCCCTCGATCAAAATTAGGGCATATGTTAACTTTCCTTGCACAACTTCGGCTGTGTTACGATATTTTCTCGATCCAGCCTCCTTGGTGGTGTACTTATATGTTCCAGGGGCGAGCTTAATATGGATATTATCCTTCTTTAGATATGGCATTAGCTCTTCGAGTGAGTTCACATTTATGACATCTGTAGACTCTGCACCAAAAAGATTGGGCGACAGGCATACGCACGCAAATGTAAGGATCGCCATTATGGCTCCTTTAATTCTTTTTTTCATGGGTTGTTTATTTTAAGTTATTATTATTAAGTAGTGTAAAACAATTATTGCCATATTTTTAAAAGCACTTTTGGAGCGACATTTTTCACTATTAAATTTCAGTATAGAACCACTATATTTTCAATTCAATAGCAAAAAATCTCATCTCCAATAGCACTTTTAAAAACACACCAATAATTGTTTTACCCTACTTAGTTGTTGTTTAGTTGTAGCAAAGATAACTTTTTTGTTCGAAAAAAAGGAATTGTAGCTCCATTTTGTTCTCGATTTACTACCTTTGTAGCGTAAATATAATGTTAAAATATAGAAACAATGCTTCTAAACCCCGATCGTGACCCAATGGGTGCAGCCATAAATGATTTTCATACTTACCACAAAGCGTCGACACTTAGGGTGATGTCATCTCTTTTCGACGAAGATGAGATACCCGTAAATCAACTTTTCAGATCTCACAAGCAGATGCCTCCACTCGAAAAGTTGGCGCTTAAGTTGTGCGTCGGCAGAGTTTTGGATGTGGGAGCTGGTGCGGGGTGTCACACGTTGGCTCTACAAAAGCAGAAGAATGAGGTGTGTGCCATAGATATTTCGCCTCTTTCGGTCGATGTGATGACCCAGCGTGGAGTGAAGGATGTGCGTCAAGTTGATCTCTTTGATGAGTCGTTTGACGAAAAGTTTGACACAATATTAATGCTCATGAATGGTTCGGGAATTATTGGCAAAATAGGAAATATGGCTAAATTCTTTGGACGTATGCGCGCGCTATTAAATCCCAATGGTTTTGTATTGATGGACTCTTCGGATCTAAAGTATCTATTCGAAGAGGAGGATGGTAGCTACGAAATAGATTTGATGGGGGATTACTATGGAGAGGTCGATTTCCAGATGCAATACAACGACATCAAGGGCGATAGCTTTGATTGGTTGTATGTGGATCCACAAACTTTAGCGTTTCATGCCGAAGCAAATGGTTTCGATTGCGAGATCCTACGTCGCGGATCGCATTATGATTATCTAGCTAAATTAATCCTTAGAAAGGATAGCCAACACCAAAGTTTATAGCGCTTTTTGCAAAATCAAAACCGCTAATCCATCTATCGCCTACAGGTTCGTTGGGGCTATGAATTTGAATACCCCAATCGAGGCGCAACACCGCGAATTGGATGTCGAGTCGAAGTCCAAAACCTGTGTTGAATCCCAATTGTTTGTAGAATGTATCTAACCCAAAGACAGAGACTTCATCATAGTCATTGTAGTCATTGGGTAGATACCATACATTACCCACATCGACAAATGTTGCACCATGAATCATACCCCAAATAGGGAATCTATACTCTAAGTTTGCCTCCAACTTCATGTCGCCCAATTGTGTTGGATATACCATATCTTCGGGCAACTCAGAGTTTCCAGGACCCAAAGTTCGAGGTGTCCAACCGCGCATACTATTGCTTCCTCCCGAATAGAATAATCTATCAAAGGGGAGTGCATTCGAGTTGCCATACGGAACACCCACACCTGCAAACAATCGTCCAGCTATAGCATTGCCATTAAAGAGTGAGAGTTTACGGCTTACATTTATATCGGCACGTATATATTGAGCATATGTGATTCCAAAGAGGTTGTAATTCCCATCACTATCTTTGGATGCTTTAGTGAGCTCCTTGTATGCTTGAACGGTGTTGCCAGCAGTCTCCAAATTAATGCGCAATGCAGTGGAGTGACCATTGATGTTTTTGCCTTGGTTGTTATATATATATGCCGACGAAAGACCTGTAACAAGTTGCGTTTGGTAACTATTTTTTAGATACTCATTCTCCAACTGGTCATAATAATCAGCATCTATATACTTCATATCTATGAGGTTAATGTCGATAGGGCGCACCGTGAAACTAGAGTAGTTTTTGGTGAGCCACGAATAACTAATACCCAAACTCGAAAGTGTTCGATTGTAGTAGGGGCGATCCTGAAAATTAACCGATGCCTCAATTTTGGTACGAGGTTTAAGGGTCATCGGGAATCTATACCCCAATGCAGGGATGATAAATCGAGGTATTGAGAGTCCTACATTCACACCTATCTCCGTTGCTTTGGTTTTGATAGCATCGGGAGCCTTCATATGTTCATATCCCACAACAAAATCTATATCAAGGGATTCTGTACCTCTAAATATATTTCTGTTTTGGTATCCTGCTGTGGCGGTGAGTCCATAGAAACTCGATGTTGTGCTACCCTCCAACTCAATGTTGAAACTCTGTTTCAATGCTGGAGTACACAAAATATAGCTCGTGAGATACCCCATGGGCGACGATGTCTCTACGCTCTCATCTGCACTATAGCGTCGTCTGGACAACAATGTATCGCTAGCAATAAGTGGCTCTGGGATCTCGCTAAAATTAATTCTCGCACTCTTGAAATAACCAATAGACATCAAGTTGAGATATGTTTGGTTGACATATTGGTAATTGAATATGCGACCTGGATATACAGATACCGCTTGGCGCAAAACCTTCGCTTTTACGTTTGGCTCTTCGTCTTGATAGTGGATAATATTCAATCCACGCCACTTAAGAGTGTCAATTTTGCTTAGGAATGTAGTGTCGTTCACAACCACTGTAGGGTCAAAATCTGGGAATATATTAATCTCCTCGACCCTAAAGCGTTTGTTATCTGTCATTATCGCATATCCTCTCTCGTCATATCCCGAAAGGTTCTTTTTGATAATCATATTTACCCCAACTCGATTATCCCCCATCAAAGTATCTGCTTGATACTCAATATTGTCAACAGTAAAATTGAAATATCCATGGGTTCTGAGTTGCGAAGTTACCCTTTCGCGCTCTTTGTCGAGTAGAGCCACACTAAATATATCGTCACGATGGAGCAACGATTTCGTCGTGTCTTGTAACACTAACCCCCTAAGCATAGTATCTCTAAATGTGTAGCTTATGGAGTCTATCAAGTATGGTCGTCCTTGGTGGGTGTTGTATGTCACCTTAGCTCGCTTGTACTTCGATGTTGTGTCAACTTCGAATTGAGCTGTAGAGCCGTAGAACCCCTGCGCATTCATATATATTTTGAGATTCTCTATGCTTTTTTCAGATAACATCTCGCTATAATATATAGGTTCTTCGCCTATTTTTCGTTTGAGCCTATTCCACCAATTATCCTTATCGGGGTTTGCGGAGTTATATACCCAAATGTAGAAATTCGTTCCAAACAACCTTTTATTAGGAGCTTGACGCACATATCTCTCCATCTCGTATGGTGAGATCATCTCACTCTTTGGAGTCTCTTCCGCCTCAGAGACCACAACCTTATTCAAGAGGTACTCTCCGTCGGGAATATGGCGCGTAACTCCACACGACCATACGCCTATCAAGGTTATGACCGCAATTATGAGTTTGCGCAATATTGATCGAGAGAGTATCTTCACTTTGTGTGGGTCGTTTTATTGGTTCAAAAAGCCTTGCTTTTTGAGGAGCTCCATATATTTTTTAGAGAATGTTACATTATCACTCCCCTTATATCTATTTTTGGTGAATATCTGCGCTAGGTTCGGAAGGTTATTCTCTTCGAGAAGAGCCTTTGTCTCGGGCGACGATTCACGCTCAGCCCACAACTCCTCGATACTCTCTGGGGTGTAGGGGGTATATTTTTCGTCGTGCACGATAGCTCCCAACGGAAGTCGATCTGTGAGAGGTGGATTTTCGTCTGGATAACCCATCACAATCGCTGTAACAGGGATCACCCCCTCGGGTAGCTCCAACACTTCGCACATAGCATCGGCAGTGTAGAGCGTTGTGCCCAACACGCAGATTCCTAACCCTTGAGCCTCAGCCTCCAATATTAAGTTTTGCGCCGCCATAACTCCATCTATTGCGCCATTCAAATACCACATCAAGTTGTCATACTCAGGCTCAGCATCGCGAAGTCTGCACCATTCGCTGAAACGGTTCATATCTGCACAAACCGTCACCACGCATTGCCCATTCATTCGCTCCACTTGCCCGAAATGAAGAGGCGAAAGTGCTGCAATCATCTCCTTTGATCGGCTGATAATCAAGCTATAACATTGCATATTTCCACAAGTCGACGCGCGTGATGCCGCCTCTATTATCTTATCTATCGCCTCTTGGGCTATGGGTTCGCTCTTGAATTTGCGTATCGAGCGGTGTGTATATATTTCGTTGACCATATTATCGTTTGTTCTTATTTATTAAATTGTTTTGACTCAACTGCTTAAACTAAATTTCTATAATTAAATTGTTCCAACTAAACTATTCCAGCTAGCTTGTTCGCACATACACTCCTCCTCTACGATTATCTCCATGTCGGAATATGTAGGATCGAAGTGAATACGACCATAATACTCATATGTAGCATTTCCGATAAGCTCCGTAACCAAGCCATCAACTCGATTATGAGTTCGACACCTCACAAATCCGCCACGATTGCGCACCTCAATATCTGCATCCCACTCACACAACCCCAAAAGTGATGCCGTAGTAGATGATGCCGTCATAGCAGTTCCGCACGACGCTGTGAGCCCCACACCTCTTTCGAACGTTGCGACAAAGATTTTATTACCCTCTAAGTGTTGCATCATGCTGACATTCACACCCTTTGGAAACACACTCTTGATCTGTTTAACTCTCTCTCCTAAGCGAACTAAATGGTCATAATCAATAGATTCCACTTGAGTAACAATATGCGGATTTCCTAAATTAAGATATGTGAATGTTAAATTATCATCGAGCTCTTCGATTTGTTGAGCTATAAATTTAGAGTCCGAAAGAGTAGAATCTATGAGTGTGAAATCATCTGAAGCTGTGCGAATCGAGATCTCAACGCCGTAAGCTGGCACCCCCTCGGCTAATGGCTCGTGGCACATTATTGGGTATTGTTGCCCACCCGAATAGAGCATATATTTTGGAGAGTGAAGATACTCTTCATCAGCAAGTCGCGCGATACATCTCATGCCATTGCCACACATCTCCGCCTCCGAGCCATCGGTGTTGAACATTCGCATCGCCATATCGTCATCGCCCCACTTCACAAGAAACAGCACACCGTCACTTTTGCACTTCGCACACACTTCGCGTACGAAAACATCCACCCCCTCGAAGCTAAAGGGTTGTGAAATAGCATCAATCATCACAAATCGGTTTGCCGAACCATGACACATTATAAATTTAAGATCTTCCATATTTATCTGTATTGCATATAAAACTTTCAAATTTAAAAATAAAACCTTGGTTCTGCAAATTTATTACCCGAAATTAGTAACTTTGCGCACATAGAAGATAAATTTGTAGCATGGTAGAGAAATTTATAATGGCAGGGGAGCGACCTCTGCATATTTGCGACTCCGAAAATGGAGAGCGTTGCGTGGTGCTGTTGCACGGATATTTAGAGTCGATGTTGGTGTGGGATAGCTTTGTGCCACTCCTATATAAAGATGTGCGTGTGGTGACGCTCGATCTCCCAGGACATGGAATTTCAATTGTCGAGGGTGAAGAGCACACAATGGATTTTTTGGCAACAATTGTGTATGATGGGCTCAAAGCACTAGGCATCGAGCGTTGCACGGTTGTTGGACACTCGATGGGTGGATATGTGGCACTTGCGATGTGTGAATTGTTTCCCGATATGGTCGAGGGGCTGGTTTTGTTGAGCTCGACACCCAATGCCGACACCGACGAAAAGCGTAAAAATCGTGAACGCGAAATAGCACTCGTAAAGGCAGGAAAGAAGGAGGCGTTGGCAAATGTAGCACCATCGGCAGGTTTTGCTGCGATTAATCGCGGACGCATGAAGGATTACATCATGGATCTTGTGGAGCAGGTATACATCACCGAGGATGAGGGTGTTGTAGCATTGCTTGGTGGTATGATGTCGCGTCGAGATCAAAACGAGATGATGAGATCGTCGAAGGTTCCGCAACTCTTTATCATGGGTAAACATGATGATTATATACCTTATGAGGTAGCCGAAAAGATCGTTGAATCACATCCGCAAGCTGATGTCGTATGGCTCGAAAAGTCGGGACACATGGGATTTTTGGAGGAGCCTAAAGCTACAGCCGAGGCGATTCTTACATTTATTAATAAATAGCTATTATGTTAAACAGCCTAGCACTATTGTTTATTGTGGGTTTAACCTTGGGTTATATCTGCACAAAACTTCGCCTGCCATCGTTGGTGGGTATGCTCTTGACGGGTATTCTTTTGGGCGCGTCGGGATTTGATCTGCTCGATGAATCATTGCTTAGTATATCTGTAGAACTCAGACAGATAGCATTGGTTATAATTTTAATGAGGGCAGGATTAGCATTGAATCTTGACGAACTCAAACGAGTCGGTCGTCCTGCTATGCTGATGTGTTTCGTGCCAGCGTGTTTCGAAATTGCGGGGGTTATGATTGTTGCACCGTCACTTTTAGGCATATCATTACTGGAGGCAGCGGTTATGGGAACTGTTGTGGCAGCGGTATCGCCTGCGGTGATTGTTCCCAAGATGTTGAACCTTATGGAGCAACGTATTGGTACAAACAAGAGCATTCCGCAGATGATTATGGCGGGAGGTTCGGTCGACGATGTGTTTGTAATTGTGTTATTTACAGCATTCACAACCTTGGCGATGGGTGGTGAAGTGTCGGCTGTAAGTTTTGCGCAGATACCTATATCTATAGTTGTGGGTTTGGCTCTAGGACTTAGTGTTGGTTATGGTTTGGTCTCATTTTTTAAGAGATTTCATATGCGTGATTCTGTTAAGTTGTTGATTATAATTAGTGCAGCATTTGGATTCCTTGGGCTCGAAGCGTGGGCAAAGGGGACGGTTCCAATTTCTGGATTGTTGGCTGTGATGGCGATGGGGGTTGCGATACTTAAATGGCACGAAACTTTGGCTAAGCGAATATCTCCTAAATTTAACAAATTATGGGTCGGAGCCGAAATTCTACTCTTTGTATTGGTGGGTGCGACGGTCGATATTGAGTATGCCACAGTGGCAGGTTTTGCGGCGGTGGGGGTTATTGCTTTGTCGCTAATATTCCGCATGGTTGGGGTGTTTGCGTCGATGATCCGCACACCTCTAACCTTTGGCGAGCGAATATTTTGTATGATAGCTTATATGCCCAAAGCGACAGTTCAAGCGGCGATTGGATCTTTACCGTTGGCATTTGGATTGCCTTGTGGTAAGATTGTTCTTACGGTAGCGGTTCTCGCAATTTTGATAACAGCTCCGCTTGGAGCGTTTGGGATAGATATGACCTACAAAAAACTTCTCACAAAAGAGTAATGAATATAGCAATTATAGGAGGCGGAGCAGCTGGTTTTTTTGCCGCCATAAATATCAAAGAGCGCAACCCTTCGTACGAAGTGACGATCTTCGAAGCATCGGAAAATGTACTCTCTAAGGTGCGAATATCGGGAGGCGGAAGGTGTAATCTAACGAACTCATTTGAAGAGGTCGAAAGCCTCGCAAAGATCTATCCACGAGGCGAAAAGGTTATGCGTCATGCGCTGAAAATATTCGACCATAGGGCGACGTACGCATGGTTTGAAGAGCGTGGCGTAAGGCTCACAACCCAAAAAGATTGTTGTGTGTTTCCTGCGTCGCAACGTTCCGACGAGATTATCGAAACATTCCTGAGATTGTCGCACGAGTTGGGCATAAATATAAAATGTCGACACAAAATTGAGTGTATCGAAAAAGAGGGTGATAAGTTTATATTAACCACTTCGAAGGGTGAATTTGAGAGTGATAGGGTCGTTGTCACAACGGGAGGTGCTCCGCAACAGAGCGCTATATCGTTTCTCGAAAAGTTACCCTTGATGTTTGTTGCGCCAACTCCCTCGCTATTTAGCTTCAACCTTTTTGATCCTATAACAGAACTTATGGGGGTTGTCGAGGAGCGAGCAACAGTAACTCTAAAAGGTTCTAAATTAAAGAGTTCGGGAGCACTGCTTATAACCCATTGGGGTGTAAGTGGCCCCGCCATATTGAAGTTGTCGTCGTATGGTGCACGCAAACTCAAAGATGAAAATTATCGTGCGCAGATTCTCATAAATTGGATAAGTACACCTAACGAAGGAATGATCCTTAGCGAGATAAATCGTGTGATAACCTATAATAGCAAGAAGTTAGTAAGCTCCGCAGCTCCATTTTCGATAACCTCTCGACTCTGGCAACACATCATGCGTCGCGCTGATATTTCCTCTGAGCGACGATGGGCGGAGTTAGGCGTGAAGGGGATAAACCGAATTGTCGCAACACTTATGGCTGATGAATACACAGTTATAGGCAAGAGCACCCACGCCGAAGAGTTTGTAACAGCAGGAGGAGTAGATATTAAATCAATAAATCCCACAACTATGGAGTCGCGCAAATGCCCAGGACTCTACTTAGCAGGCGAGGTTTTAGATGTCGATGCAATAACAGGTGGATTCAACCTTCAAGCGGCATGGAGCATGGGATATGTCGTGTCTCAGAGTATAGTATACAAAGGAGTATAGTATACAAAGCAAAGAGTCCGACTAACGTATAGCGTGTTAGTCGGACTCTTTTGTTGGGTAAATCAAAGTTGTATGTAAATACTACTCCTCGTCGCGGTAAAGACCATTTACGTAGATTGCATGTTGCATAGCTACACGCTTAGCGATAGATGGCTTTGTAAAGTATTGACGACGACGAAGCTCCTTAAGTACTCCTGTACGCTCATATTTACGCTTAAACTTCTTTAGGGCTCTTTCGATGTTCTCACCCTCTTTTACTGGCATGATAATCATAATAGTATATTTTTTTATTGTTTTTAATTTATTGTGCTTTTGTGAGTTTATAGAGCAAAAGCATGACTCTGTAATATTGCGCTAAACTCTACGCTCTAAAAAAGCTACGAGGTCATCGGTACTCTGCACGATGGCTCCTCTGGATTGAATGGTTACTCTCGAAGTTTAGTATAATCTTCGAACAGAAGATAGGGACGCAAACGTGTTGCCTCCTCCTTTGTGAATATGTTATCTTCGGTCATCTCTACTATACTACTCCAACCTCCTTTTATTTGTCTTGTTTTGAGCAACCTTCTCAGAGCCTTTGCGCTGATGTAGGGATGCCCTATAAATTTTTTAGCGACTGCAAAGTTAACATCTATTTTTGAAATATCACAACTATCACACGAAATTTGTTGAATTATTTTCTCAAAATTTGATTCTGTGACCACTTCTAGCTCCGAAAGTTGGGCTACGGAGTAGAATCCACCCAATTTTTGACGATATTCGATGATCGGCATCACACTTTTTTCGCCAATTCCATACACCGCACGTAGTGTCGCGGAGTCCGCTTTGTTGATGTCGACGGGGAATGTGATCTCCTCCTTCTTCTCTTCGGGCTCTTCTGGAGAGAAAATTATATATGGTTCCATCACCGATGCTATGGAGTCCGACACCACGTAACATTCGCGAACATCATCGATTGTCGACATGCCACTCATGCGGTGCCACTTCACAAACACCTCCGCTTGACGCTTAGAAAGTAGCCCCGTTGCATATAGATAATCGACGCTCACGGTATCGATCAAAAATGGAGCGAGTGGGGTATATGTACGCTGAGATTGGCGCTTTGTTTGATACTTAGGTGTATTATCATAGCTTGCGCGCTCTTTATATTGATACTCTTCACCTATTTTTATATATGGCTCCAACGCATAATATATTGAATCGGTGAGGTTATAACACTCATACAGATCCTCCTTTATTCGAAATACCTTACCTGCCGAGCGCCACCTAATAATCGACACCGAAGCAGATTTCGAGAGCCCTAAAGCTCTAAGATCTGCAAGTGTCGCGGTGTTGGGGTCGAACTCAAACATCACGATTGAATCTGCTTTTGTTGTGATAACTTCAACCTCTGAAACTATATCGCCCTTATGTTCACCTCTGCGCTCTCTGATAAGGTCGATACACAAAAATATAACGATCAATATTAACAACAAATATAGTAACCCTCGCTTCTGCTGATTGCTAAACATCCTCCTTGTCGCTCAAAATTATAGTGCGGTATTTGCGCGATGGGGACGCTATAAACTCTCCGATTTTATACTCTGCCCAGCGTCTATCAACTAGATCTATTGTTGTAGGATCGGTCGTCACGACATTAGGGAACCTCGATGGGCTTCCCTCTTTGTGAGGAAGTTTTGTGCGTGCGTCGATTGCCATAACTCCTTTGTGTATAACGACATCACGCCTAGGATCACTATTCGCCATCGCCAACCACAATAGATCCGAACCATTCATCTTTTCTGATGCACGGGTATCAAATATCGCAACAAAATTTATATTTTCGATATTCATATCTTCGATCAACCCCTTCAAATCTAGATCCTTAGAAGGATCAATAAATGCCACAAGCAAGCTGAACTTCTCGACCCACATGTCGCAAATATCTATGCGACTATTTGGACGAAATGATCCCTTGTATACAACATCGCGCAGTGATTCAGACGTGGCATTTATTGCCAATTTACCTCCAAAACCAAGTGTCGCCGTCGCATGATCCAATACATCCAACACCCCTTCGCCACGCACCACAGCGCGTCTTAGATCTATGCGTCGCATAAGGTCGGCAAGCGAATCGACCGATCGAATATCGACCGAAGAGTCCGCCACAACCAAATATTTATTGAACATCATCTGCCCAGCGCCCCACATAGATTGAATGATCTTGTGAGGTTGCCCCTCATATCGTTTTTCGATTGAGACCAATGCCAAATTGTGTGCCGTACCTTCGGAGGGCATCCACATATCGCGAGTTTCGGGTTGCATTGCAAACCTGATTGGGCTTACGAAAATTCGCTCTGTAGCCATCGCAATATAGGCATCCTCTTGGGGCGGAACTCCGACTATTGTCGCTGGATATATAGCATCTCGACGGTGCGTTATCGCTGTAACATGAAACAATGGATATTTGTCTTGTAGCGAATAGAATCCCGTGTGGTCACCAAATGGACCCTCTATAACCTTCTCCTCCGACGGGTCAACATACCCTTCGATCACAAAATCGCAATCCGATGGTACATATATATCATTTGTTATGCACTTCACCAACTTCACGCTTTTGCCTCTAAGGAATCCAGCCAAAAGATACTCATCCATATTGTCGGGCATCGGAGCCGTTGCCGAATAAGCATATGTCGGATCACCTCCAATCGCCACACTCACCGCCATTCTTTTGCCTTGGCTCTTGTAGCCATCATAATGTCGAGCTCCAGTTTTGTGGAGGTGCCAGTGCATGCCTGTTGTTTTGCTGTCCATCACCTGCATACGATACATTCCCACGTTGCGTTGCCCCGTGTTTGGGTCAATCGTGTGTACCATCGGGAGTGTCACAAAGCGTCCACCATCATTTATCCAACACTTTAGGATGGGTAGTTTCATCAAATTAACATCCTCTCCCTTGATTATAACCTCTTGACACTCACCTCTCTTAGATGATGTTTTGGGCAACCACTTAGCCATATCAGCCAACATTGGCAGAGCTTTGAGTTTATCCAAAAGTGTAACTTTTGGCGATGTAGCCTCGCGAAGAAGTGCATCTATGCGTGTTGTTAAATCCTCCAATTTATCAACTCCAAGAGCCATACACATACGCTTTTCGGAGCCATAGATATTGGTCACGACCTCAAATTCAGATCCCTCGACCTTGAATAATAACGCCTTACCACCCCCCTCACTCTTGCTCACGCGGTCGGTGATCTCGCATATTTCGAGGTCGTTCGACACAGGCGTAGCGACTCTTAGTAACTCTCCTTCGCGCTCCAAATGGGCGATATAATCTCTTAAGTTTCTGTACATTGTTCTATCTAAGTTCATATAATTGATTGCGAAGTTTGGGGGTAAATCCCGCCTCGCGAATTGCTTTTTGAATCCCCACGGCATCGAAGTGGTTATCTGCTCCAGCCGACGAGACGACATTCTCCTCGATCATTATAGATCCAAAATCGTTTGCTCCGCTGTGGAGTGCCACTTGTGCAATCGACTTTCCGACAGTGAGCCACGATGCTTGGATGTTGTCTATATTGTTGAGAACCAATCGACTAATAGCTATTAATCGGATATACTCCAATGCCGAAAGGTGGCTCGAAACCCCCTCGGATTCGAGTCTAGTTCCTCGCGAATGGAATATCCACGCGATAAAGGCTATAAATCCATAATTACCTGAAGAACAGTCATTTTGAATATCACGCACGCGGATCAAGTGTTCGATCCTCTCGTGTGGAGTTTCGATGTGTCCATACATCATTGTCGCCGATGTCGGCAAATTTATTTGGTGCGCCTCACGCATAACTTTGCACCACTCCTCGACCGATGGTTTGGCTGGGGAGATAGATTTTCGCACTCTATCGACTAAAATTTCAGCCCCTGCTCCAGGCAATGAATCGAGCCCTGCATCTCTTAATCTTAGCAATGTATCCATCGTTGATAGGTTGCTAACCTTTGCAATATGAGTAACTTCGGGCGCTCCCAATGAGTGTAGACGCACGGTGGGGTAGAGGGATTTGAGGGTCGAAAATAGTTCCTCATAAAACTCAATTCCCAACTTTGGGTGCATACCTCCTTGCAAAAGCAGTTGGTCGCCTCCCAACTCCAACATCCGATCAATTTTGCCTCTATACTCCTCGATTGATGTGATGAAAGCTCGGTCGGTTTGGTGTGGTTTGCAGTGAAAATTGCAGAACTTACACCCCGAAATACAGACATTCGTGATGTTTACATTTCGGTCTATCTGCCACGTGACAACCTCAGGGTCGGGCACAACTTTTGCGCGCAACTCATCTGCCACAGCGGCGAGCTCAAACAAAGGGGCGTGGTCATATATCTCGCACGCCTCTTTGTATGTTATGGGCTCTCGCCTCAGAGTCTTATTATATATAGGTGTAAATTGTGACATTAAATCTCAAAATATTACAATTTGCAACATTATAGCTTTTGAATCAACGAGAAGTCGAGCATTCTTTTGCTTAAATCCGCACGCTTAATCTTAACCTTCACCGCGTCGCCAAGAGTAAATGTCACTCGACTTTCGCGACCATAGAATGAGTAGTTGTCGGCATCGTAAACATAGTAATCGTCGCCCAATTCGCGCACAGGGATCATTCCTTCGATGTGTGTGTCATCCACCTCCACAAAGATTCCCCACTCCTTGAGACCGCTGATATGACCATCGAACTCCTCATCCATACGATCCTTCATAAACTCCACAGCCTTATATTTTATAGATGCACGTTCGGCATTTGCCGCCACAACCTCTCTGTCCGACGAATGGGTACATTGCGACTCGATCTCCTCCTTTTTGGGCGACTTACCACCTGCCAAGTAGTGTGCTAAGAGTCTGTGTACCATCATGTCGGGGTATCGGCGGATAGGCGAAGTGAAGTGCGTATAGTATGGGAATGCCAAACCATAGTGACCCACATTGTCGGTGGTGTAGAACGCTTTGGCCATCGAACGAATAGCCAACATCGCAACGACATTCTCCTCGGGTGCACCCTTAACCTCAGCCAACAACTTATTGATCTCGCGAGCCACAGCAACACCCTTCGTAGCTTTGAAGTAGTGACCAAAGCGGAGGATGAACGAACGGAAATTATCCAACTTCTCGGCATCGGGCTTGTCGTGTACACGGTAGACCATCGTGCGCAAAACTTTGCGAGCAGACTCCGTGCGACGATGTGCGCAGAACTCCGCAACCTTACGATTGGCAAGCAACATAAACTCCT
The DNA here is from genome assembly GCA_047173645.1 of Rikenellaceae bacterium. Taxonomy (GTDB): domain Bacteria; phylum Bacteroidota; class Bacteroidia; order Bacteroidales; family Rikenellaceae; genus Alistipes. The sequence continues at coordinate 14,770 of JBCQUZ010000022.1, read as the reverse complement.
CGATCATCTGGTTCGATTCGCCCATCTCCTTGGTAAACACACCTATGGGGTGCCCCTTTTCGTCCAATTCGAACTTCATCTCTGCACGCTCGAAGCCTATAGCTCCCTTTTTGAAACGATCCGCACGCATAGCCTTCGCAAGGTTGTTTAGGGTATTCACCTCCTCGGCATAATCACCTTTGCCAGTGTTGATTACCTCTTGCGCTTCGGCATATGTAAATCTTCGGTCGGAGTATATCACCGTGCGTCCGAACCACTCCTCGATAATATCCAAACCCTCTGTGATGGTAAAGACCGCCGAGAAGCATAAACTCTCCTCGTGTGGGCGCAATGAACACAACTCATTCGAGAGTCGTTCGGGCAACATCGGCACCGTGCGATCTACCAAATATACCGATGTCGCACGCTCCTGCGCCTCCTTATCTATCGTATCATTTGGGCGAACATAGTGCGTCACATCTGCAATGTGAACTCCAATCTCCCAAACGCCATTTTTAATTTTCTTGACCGACAAAGCATCATCAAAATCCTTGGCATCGGCAGGGTCGACAGTGAACGTCACTGTGTCGCGGAAGTCGCGGCGCTCGGCATAATCTTGTTCGGTTATGCGACTGCCGATCTCCTCTGCCGCCTGCTCGATTGATGGCTCAAAATTGTAGGGTAGATCATACTCCGCAAGTATCGCGTGCATCTCTGTGTCGTTGTCGCCCTCATTGCCCAACACATCGACGATTTCGCCAATTGGGCTCTTTGAACCGATTGGCCAATCCTTTATGCGGAACGAAACCTTCTTGCCACTCTCGAGCGTTGGGTATAGCTTCTTGGGTACAAAGACATCATAGGGCAGAGTCTTAGATGCGGAGCGTATAAATATCTGATGTTCACCTACATCAGCAATACCAATTAGTCGTTTGGTGCTTTGCTCTGTGATCTCGAGGATCTCACCCTCAGCGCTTCTGTTTCCGCGAGGTTGGCGAGTGATTGAAAATGTCACCCTGTCGCCATTGAGGGCATTCATCGTTTGGTATGAGCCAATATGAACATCGCCCTCCAACTCCTCGCTTCTCACAAATACCAACCCCGTGCTACTCATCATCACAACTCCACTATATTGTGGGCGCATTTTGGCAGAGAGTTGAAATTTACCACGGCTTGTTTCGCGAACAAGTTCGTCGTTGACCAACTTTTTGAGTATTATGAGTGTCTCGCGACGACCATTCTTGTCGGCACTGCCCGATGCGGCGGCCAGTTGTTTCAATGAAAATTTATTGTTCGGTAGCTCTTGGAGCACATTGAGGATGAACGCGCTGCGGTCAAAATCTCCTCGTCTTTTATCTCTAGCCATTGCTTAAAAGTTTTTTGGCTATAGATGTCATGAGCTCTATGCCGATTTCAATAGCCCCCTCATTGGGGCAAAATGTCGATGTGTGGGGTGCGCCACCTGTGTAATCTTCGGATCCTGCACCTAGTCTATAAAATATTGATGGGTAGCGTGTTGTGTAGAATCCAAAATCTTCGGAAGTGGTTCTAAGTGACAAATCCACCACCTCATATTTTTCGCTTGCCACCTCTCGTGCCATCTGCACCAATTCGGGTGAGTTGACCACGCATGGGAATCCGTGACTTATATCTACCTCAATATTTACGCCATACTCCTGGTCGACCTCCCTAGCGAATTTAACCAACAGCTCCTTGGAGTGCGCACGCTCCACCTCGTCGAAGTGGCGCATTGTACCCTCCAAATATACACTCTTCGGGATCACATTCGTCGCCCCTTCGGCTATAAATCGCCCAATCGAGAGCACCAAATCTTCGCGATTTAGAGACAACAATTTACCCAAAAATATCGCCGCCGCTTGAACTGGATCCTTCAACTTTTCGCGCATAGCTCCGTGTCCGCCAATGCCATTAACATAGAATCGGATCTCGTCGCTCGATGCCATATATTTCCCCTCCCGAAAACCAAAAGTTCCAACAGGAAGTGTGATCTCGACGTGTTCGCCAACCACTGCCACAACATCATACCCCTCGAATGGCTCCTCTGCCAAAACATATGAAGCACCCCCAGGGTTGCGCTCCTCACCAGGTTGGAACAGACCGAAAAGAGTCCCCTCGAACGACGGGTCTTTGATTAGCTCTTTTAGAGCGCCAAACAACACCGCTGTGTGAATATCGTGTCCACAAGCGTGCATAACTCCCTCTCTTTGAGATTTAAACTCGACATCTACCCCCTCCTCGACTGGTAGCGCGTCGATGTCGGCACGCAACACCACCGCACGCCTGAGGTCTCCCACGCCTTCGATCTTGGCAAGGATTCCAGTGCCTGCAATTGTGCGATGCTCAATGCCCAAAATGGTTAGTTGTTCGCTCAGAAATTTATGTGTCTCATGCTCCTCGAACGATAGTTCGGGGTGAGCGTGGAGGTGTCTGCGGAGGGTTATTGCGTCCATGATATTGATGGTTCAAGTTGTTTAAAATAGAGCTTTTGCGATCTCTTGAATATTGTTTGTGCGGCTCATGGTGTAGAAGTGCAACACGGGAACCCCAGCCGCCATGAGTTCGCGACCTTGAGCGATTGCCCACTCGATGCCGATTTGGCGAACGACCTTGGGGCTATCTTTGTGGCGAATGATCTCGACCGATAGCTCCTCGGGCATTGTGATAGAGAATGTCTCGGGCAAAAGGCTCAGTTGTCGGCATGTCGAAAGAGGCTTGAGTCCCGGGATGATTGGAACTGTGATTCCTGCCTTGCGACACATATCTACATAGTTGAAAAACTTAGCGTTGTCGTAGAATAGCTGTGTGATGATATACTCCGCACCTGCATCAACCTTTGCTTTGAGGTGGGCAATGTCGCTCTCCAAACTACCCGCCTTGAAGTGCTTTTCAGGGTAGCCTGCAATTCCAATCGAGAAGTCGGATGAGTGGCTCTCCTCACACTCCGAGTCGATGTATTCGCCTCTATTCATTGCGGCAATCTGCTTCACTAGTCCAATCGAGTGGGTGTGTCCCTGTTGGTGTGGCATGAAGAATACCTCGTTGTGTGATTTGTCGCCCTGCAAAGCCAATACATTTTGGATGCCCAATAGATCCATATCTATGAGTGCATCCTCCAAATCATACTTCGAGAGTCCACCGCAAATAAGGTGTGGAACAGTTGGGATGCCATATTTTTTGGATAGTGCCGCCGACACTCCCACAGTTCCTGGGCGACGACGCACCACGTGCCAATCGACACTTCCATCCTCCGCCTCACGCTCCTTGATGCTTTCGCGGTGGAATGTAATATTAATATATGCAGGGTCGAACTCCATAAGTGGGTCGATAGCGTTGTAAACGCCACTGAGTCCTGCACCTTTGAGAGGTGGAAGTAGTTCGAATGCAAAACGTGTCTTTTGTTCGCTGATTGCGTTATTTATTATATCTATAACTTTCATTTTCGTTAAATATTATTGGGGATTACTCTCTTTACTTCATCTATTGAGACTCCTCGTCGTTGGGCATAACCTGTCAATTGTTCGTCATCTATGATACCTACGCCGAAGTACTCTCCGCGTGGAAATATCAATCCGCATAGTGATTCGGCAGGGGTTATCATAAAGTTGTCGGTGAGGCGCATTTGGGTTGTCATTTCGACATTTAGCAACTTGAAAACCTCTCGCTTTAGCGAATGATCGGGGCATGCTGGGTAACCAAATGCCATGCGCACGCCTTGGTATTTATCGCGTATAATATCCCTTGTCGACATCTCTTCGTCACTCTCATATCCCCACATTTCGCGACGCATAAAGCGGTGTGCCCATTGAGCAAATGCTTCGGCTAAGCGATCGGCTATTAGTTTGGCAATCATTGCTTTATAATCATCCCCTTGTGTCTTGTATTCATCCGTCAGCTTATCTAATCCAACTCCTGCGGTGAGTGCAAAGCAGCCGATGTAGTCATCTTTGGGTGCTATGTAATCTGCGAGCGAGATGTTGTTTTGCATCGGGGTTTGATTTCTGAGCATAGGTAGTTTTATGCTCTCCTTTTTGGGCGTTTTAACTATAATATCATCCTCTTGGCTAATGGCTGGGAGGATTGCAACGACCCCTTGCAATGTTAATCTTTTGTTTTCGATAATATCGCTCAACATCACCTGTGCATCGGCAAATAGTTTGGTCGCCTCCTCGCCATATTTAGCGTCATCGAGGATTGCTGGGTATTGCCCTTTGAGACCCCACGACATAAAGAAGAAGTTCCAATCTATAAGCTCCTTAACCTCGTTGAGTTCCTGTTGTGATGAGAGCGAAAATACAACTCGTCCCGTATGAAGAGGTTTTATAACCTCATCGGTTGATGCTTTTTTGCTATTTAGGCGAACATCTGCAAGCGACAAAAGATTTCTCGTTTTGAGGGTTCTTTCATACTCTTGGAGCTTTTGTTGTTGATCCGCTTTTATGGATGCTATGTAGCTTTCGCGCTCCGCGCCTAGGAGTTGCGAGAGTATCTTAGGGTTCTCGCTCGCGTTGTTGGCGTGGATCACAACCCCCGAATAGTGTGGGGCGATCTTCACCGCTGTGTGGAGTTGCGACGTGGTGGCTCCACCCAATATAATAGGAATTAGTAACCCTCTGCGCTCACACTCCTTAGCCACTTGGATCATCTCCTCCAATGATGGGGTGATGAGTCCACTCAAACATATCGCTGTGGCGTTGTTGGCAACCGCTTCATCGACAATAGTTGAGTTTTCGACCATCACACCGAGGTCGATTATCTTGTAGCCATTGCATGCCATAACTACCGACACGATGTTTTTACCAATGTCGTGAACATCTCCCTTTACTGTGGCGATCACAATCTTGGGCTCATTATCATGGTTCGCATCACTCACCGCAGCTTGGTTAATGTAAGGGGTCAATACACCCACCGCTTGTTTCATCACCCTTGCGGTTTTGACAACTTGGGGAAGGAACATTTTGCCCTCGCCAAATAGTTTACCTACCTGCTCCATGGCTGGCATCAAGAGTTTGTCTATAACCTTCATGGGGGATGCTAGTTGCTCGTATCCCTCCATTGTATCGACCTCGATGAAGTCACCAATACCTTTGATCATAGCGTGTTGAACTCTTTGATCTAGAGGGAGTGTGCGCCACTCATTTTGATTTACTTGATCTTTTGATGATGTTGCCGATCCTTTTATTCTTTGGGCATACTCCGTGAGTCTTTCGGCTCCATCCCCGCGGCGACAAAGGATCACATCTTCGATGAGTTCCAGTAGTTCGGGGTCGATTTGGTCATATATCTGTATCATTTGAGGGTTGACAATCGCCATATCCATACCCACCTTGATTGCATGGTATAGGAATGCGGAGTGCATCGCTTCGCGCACTGTGTTGTTGCCTCTAAATGAGAATGATAGGTTGCTCACTCCGCCCGAAACCTTGGCGTGCGGAAGGTTTTGTTTGATCCACTCTGTGGCATCAATAAATGCTTTGGCATAGCTGTCGTGCGCCTCGATTCCTGTTGCTACCGACAATACATTGGGGTCGAAGATTATATCTTCGGCAGGGAATCCATTCTCAGTTAGGATCTTGTATGCTCGTTGTGCAATCTCCACTTTGCGCTCGTATGTATCGGCTTGACCTCTCTCGTCGAACAACATAACCACCGCAGCGGCTCCAAAGCGGTGGATCTCCATCGCCTTTTGGATAAACGACTCCTCCCCCTCTTTGAGCGAAATGGAGTTTACGATGCTCTTGCCTTGGGTGACTTTGAGACCTGCCAAGATCACATCCCAATTAGAAGAGTCGATCATTAGTGGCACTCTCGAAATCTCGGGCTCCGAAGCTATCAAACACAAGAAGTTGTGCATCGCCTCCACGCCATCAATCATTCCATCATCCATGCAGATGTCAATAATCTGCGCACCTGCCGAAACTTGTGCTCGAACGACCGACAACGCCTCCTCGAAAGCCCCCTCGCGAATGAGTCTTGCGAATTTTGCAGAGCCTGCGACATTTCCCCTCTCACCGATATTAATGAAGTTCGATTGCGAATTTATGCGCAATGTCTCCAATCCCGTTAGGGTAGTTGTCGGTGTTGTTGATTTGAGTTTGCGAGGTGGATATTTATCTATCGCGCCACGCAACAACTTTATATGTTCGGGGGTTGTTCCACAACATCCACCGATTATGTTTACCACGCCGCGCGCCAAATACTCTTCCGCATCGGCGAGGAACATCTCTGGGGTTTCGTCATACCCACCCATCACATTGGGCAAACCTGCATTGGGGTGTGCCGAAACATATATTTCTGATATTGATGACAATCTCTCGACATATGGCAACATCTGCTTAGCTCCAAATGCACAGTTTACTCCAATCGAAATTAGATTAGCGTGCGACAATGAGTAGTAGAAGGCATCTATCATCTGCCCCGAAAGTGTACGACCGCTCGCGTCGGTGATTGTTCCCGATGCCATTATTTGGATCTCCTCACCTCTTTCGGCACCAATTTTGTTTATGGCATAGAGTGCTGCTTTGGCGTTGAGTGTGTCGAAGATTGTCTCTAAGAGTATCAGATCGGCTCCTCCGTCCAGCAGTCCATTTATTTGTGCGCTATATGCTTCGACCAATCCATCGAACGTCACATCTCTATGTGCTGGATTTTCGACATCTGCCGACATAGACGCTGTGCGCGAAGTTGGGCCCACTGAGCCTGCTACGAATCTAATTTGACCTTTTTCTTCGCCTCGATCAGCCTCTGTGCGTGCTATTTGAGCTGCTGCTTTTGATATTCTATATGCTTGATCCTCCAATCCATAATCGGCTAGTGATATGGATGTTGCATTGAATGAATTGGTGGTGATAATATCTGCCCCCGCATCGATATATTTTTGTGTTACAGATGCCACTACATCTGGCTTTGTAAGGCATAAAATGTCGTTGCATCCCCTTAGTTCTTTGTGCCAATTGGCGAACTCTGCACCTCTAAAATCCTCTTCTGTGAGGTTGTGTTGTTGGAACTGAGTACCTAGGGCACCATCCAATAGGAGTGTCCTTTGCTCTAGCTCTTTTGTTAAATTCCTTCTGCTCATACCTATATTATATAGTATTCTATCTCTCTACTATCTCTACTTCGAATAATTTATTCCAATTTTTGCCTGTCACGAAAATTCTCCCACTTTTTTCGTCATATGCTATGCCATTGAGCACATCCGTTTGGTCGGTTATATCTTCGGGGCTGAGGAGTCCCGAAAAGTCAACAACTCCCTCGACGATTCCCGTCGTGGGATTGATAATTACAACTTGGTCGAGGGTGTAGATATTTGCCCAAATACGACCTTCGATCCACTCCAATTCGTTGATATACTCTAGGGGGCGACCGTTGATGGATACATCTATTTCGCCTAATCGTTTGAACGTTTGAGGGTTGCGACGCGTTATGCGTGATGATCCGCTACTCATGTATAACTCTGTGCCATCGGTTGTTATTCCCCAACCTTCGCCATGATATTGTTTGGTGTCGATCACATCACCCGATGTGCGATCAAAGATATATAGTTTATTGGATTGCCATGTAATCATAAATATCGAGTCACCCCAAAGAGTCATTCCCTCTCCAAATTCCGAATCTAGAAGAGTGGCTACAGTGTCGGTTTTACCACTTTGTAGATCAACCTTCATTAATCGTGATTGCCCCTCTAAACCAGTGCTTTCCCACATTTCGGAGTCGATATATTGTAACCCTTGTGTGTAGCTATTAGTAGCGTGTGGATATATATTGCGAATTATGTATGTATAATATTTGGGTGCTATGTGTTTCTGTGGTGTAGCTTTTGTGGCGGATGATGGTTGTCCGATGCACGATGCTAGGAGCAGAAGTAACAGGTATATCAATTTATTTGGTTTCATAGGAGAAAAATTTATACAAAGTTACTACAAATTTTTGGATTCTAAAAGAGCTTTTCGATATAGCCATATTAAAAAGTAGATTGTTCAAAAAACTACCCCCTAAAAATTATGAAGTTATGAAATAATTAATTATCTTTGTGCGCTAAAAAGTTAAGTAATTAATAAAAGTTAAGTAAACAATTTAAACATATAATATGAATATCGTAAGAGAGCAACGCGAACAAGGTGTTTCGCTTATCAAAGTTGTAGTAGATAGCAATGACTACGCAGAGTCAGTAGAGAAGATGCTACGTGATTATCGTCGCAAAGCAGATATGCCAGGTTTCCGTAAGGGTAATGTTCCAATGGGAGTAATCAAGAAGATGTATGGTAAGGGTGTATTGGCTGAGCAATCATATCAAGCTGCATCGAAGGGTGTTTTCGACTATTTGAAGGCAGAGGGTATCGACTATGTAGGCGATGTGATCCCATCTGAGGAGCAAGGTGATTTTGACTTTGAGAATGGTTCAGAGTTTGAGTTCGTATTTGAGATTGGTGAGGCTCCAGCATACAACCTAGAGCTTAGCGCAGCAGATGAGATCGAGTATAAAACAATTGAGATCAGTGAGCAAATCCACAATGATTACCGCACAAACTATCTTCGTCGTTATGGTCGCTTGGCAGATGCTGAGGTTGTGACTTCGGATGAGGCGTTGACTGTAACTTTGGATAATGGCGATATGCAAATCGAGGATGCTTATGTGGGTCTAGTATCTATGAGCGAGGAGGAGCGTGCTCCATTTATCGGTCTTGAGAAGGGTGCAAAGTTGAACGTTAATGTTAACGAGCTTTACAAAACCGAAGAGCAACGTGCTTCTATCCTTAGTGTAGATAAGTCGGAGTTGGAGAATATCAACCCAGAGTTTGAGTTGGAGATTACAAATATCCGCAAATTCGCTGATCCAGAGATGAATGAGGAGTTCTTCAAGATGGCATTCCCAGAGGGTAATGTAACTTCGGAGGCAGAGCTAGATGCTTTCATTGATGCTCAAATTGCAGTTGAGTTGCGTCGCGAGAGTGACTATTTGTTTGGCGCAGAGGTGAGCAAATATGTTATGGAGAAGGCTAACCTTCAAATGCCAGAGGCGTTCTTGAAGAGATGGTTGATTGTAATCAACGAGGGTCGTTTCTCGCAAGAGGATATTGATCGCGATTTCGATCAATTCTTGAAGATGTTCAAGTGGAACTATATCCAAAAGCAAGTTATTACAAAAGAGGAGATTGCAGTAACTCCAGAGGAGGCACTTGCAGAGGCTAAGGCATCGGCTCAAGCTCAACTTGCTCAATATGGAATGGCTCAAGCTCCAGAGGATATGTTGGAGAACTACGGTAAGCAAATCCTTTCGGATAAGGAGCAAGGTCAAAAGGTTTATGAGAAGTTGTTCGAGAACAAGGTTGTAGATGCACTTAAGGCAAAGATGACAATCAAGGAGACTTCAATCACGGCTGATGACTTCACAAAGTATATGCAAACATTGCAATAGACCATAGAGAAAATAAGACCTAAAGAAAGTGTAAAATGTAGAACAATTTTTGTTTTTTTTACACAAAATATATATCTTTGAACTCTGCAAGCTCTTTGGTTTGCAGAGTTTTTGTTTGTGTTGATCTTTGGGGATTAACATCTAAAAAAGAAAATTATGTCAGAATTTAAAAAATATGCGACTAGACATTGTGGAATAAGCTCGCTTAAACTTCACGATTTCGAATCTGTGCAGTCGGGATATGTGTCGCCAACGATTATCGAAGAGAGACATTTGAATGTCGCAACGATGGATGTGTTTTCGCGCCTTATGATGGATCGTATCATATTCTTGGGTGCTCCAATTTATGATGATGCAGCGAATATTATCCAAGCACAATTGTTGTTCTTGGAGATGGTAGATGCCGAAAAGGATGTTCAAATTTATATCAACTCTCCAGGTGGTTCGGTCACCGCAGGTTTGGGAATTTATGATACGATGCAACTTGTGGCACCCGATGTAGCAACTATATGTACAGGTTTGGCAGCTTCGATGGGAGCCGTGTTGCTTACAGCAGGTGCTAAGGGCAAGCGTCAAGCATTGCCACACTCAAGAGTTATGATTCACCAACCATTGGGAGGTGTTCAAGGTCAAGCCTCAGATATTGAGATCACAGCAAAGGAGATCCTCAAAACCCGTAAGGAGTTGTACCAAATAATGTCGGAACACTCAGGTGTGTCGGTTAAGAAGTTCGAAAAGGATGCCGATAGGGATTATTGGATGACTTCGCAAGAGGCGGTGGAGTATGGTTTGATAGATGAGGTGATTTCGAAACGTAAGTAGAAAAAGATGGCAAAAAGTAATAATAGAGGAGGAGGGGGCGACTATTGCTCTTTTTGTGGTATGCCACGCTCCGAAGTGGGGGTATTGTTCCAAGGTGATGGAGGAGCTAATATATGCAATAATTGCGTAGAGAATGGCTACAGGATTATCCAAGAGAATATAGCTGAGGCGAAGATTCAAAAGGGTAAAGAGATTGACCACAAGAAGATGCTTAAACCCACAGAGATAAAGGCGATGTTGGATCAATATGTGATTGGTCAAGATCCAGCTAAAAGATACCTTTCGGTGGCGGTTTATAACCACTACAAGCGTTTGAATTGTGCCACAAAAGCGGATGATGAGGTCGAAATAGACAAGTCAAACATCGTATTGGTCGGTGCGACAGGAACAGGTAAAACATTGATGGCTCGAACAATAGCAAAGCTACTCAAGGTGCCTTTTACGATTGTCGACGCAACGGTGTTGACCGAAGCTGGATATGTGGGAGAAGATGTGGAGGGAATCCTTTCGCGTCTTTTGCAAGTGGCTGATTATAATGTTGAGGAGGCTGAAAAGGGAATCGTTTTTATAGATGAGATAGATAAAATAGCACGTAAGGGCGACAACCCAAGCATCACACGTGATGTGTCGGGAGAGGGTGTTCAACAAGCACTTTTGAAGATTTTGGAGGGCACGGTTGTAAATGTTCCACCTCAAGGAGGTCGTAAACACCCCGAGCAAAAGTTTATTCAGGTAAACACTAAAAATATATTGTTCATTTGTGGAGGAGCTTTTGATGGTGTGGAGCGTAAAATTGCTCAGCGTTTGAATACTCGTGCTATGGGATATGGTAAAGCCGTTGGCGATAAGATTGATAGAGGAGATATGATGAAGTATATCACCCCTCAAGATCTTAAATCGTTTGGTTTGATCCCTGAGCTTATCGGTCGTTTGCCTGTGCTTACATATATGCAACCTTTGGATCGTGCGGCACTTAGAATGATCCTTACGGAGCCTAAGAATGCTATTACTCGCCAATATATTCGACTCTTTGAGATGGATGGTGTAGAGTTAACATTCGAGGATGATGTGTTGGATTATATTGTCGATAAGGCGGTGGAGTTCAAGTTGGGAGCACGTGGTCTTAGAACCATCTGCGAAGCAATTATGATAGATGTAATGTTCGATATGCCAACATCTCCACAACCTAAGTTTATGGTAACTAAGGAGTATGCCCAAGCTAAAATCGAGGTGGGTGCTCTTTCGCGAATGGAGGGTGCTAAATAGTTTTAGAGGGGAGGAGTTTTTAAATTTCTCCCTTAATAATAAGAAAACAACTACAAAATAGAATAACTATGTTCGAGAACTCAAAACTTAATCGTGCAGCGGATAATATCCGCATCTTGGCTGCCTCAATGGTAGAGAAGTCAAAATCTGGACACCCTGGAGGCGCAATGGGTGGTGCAGACTTTATTAATTTGCTCTATACGGAGTTTTTGCGCTATGATCCGACGAAGATGGATTATCCATATCGTGATCGTATGTTCTTGGATCCAGGTCACATGTCTCCGATGTTGTATTCGGTTTTGGCATTGGCTGGAAACTTCACAATGGATGATCTTGTAGCACTTCGTCAGTGGGGAAGCATCACTCCAGGTCACCCCGAAGTGGATGTTATGAGAGGTATCGAGAATACATCGGGTCCTCTAGGTCAAGGTCACGCTATGGCACTCGGAGCAGCTATTGCAGAGAGATTTATGGTTGCTAGATTTGGCGAGTGGATGGCTCACAAAACTTATGCTTACATCTCGGATGGTGCGGTTCAAGAGGAGATCTCGCAAGGCGTTGGTCGTATTGCAGGTCACTTGGGACTTAGTAACTTCATTATGTATTATGATTCAAACAATATCCAACTTTCTACTAAGGTAGAAGAGGTTGATACCGAGGATGTTGAGATGAAATATAAGGCGTGGGGCTGGAACGTAATTTCGTGCGATGGTCACTGTGTAGATCAACTTCGCGCAGCTCTTGTAGCAGCTAATGCTGAGACAGAGAAACCAACACTTATCATCGGTAAAACGATCATGGGTAAGGGTGCTCGCAAAGCGGACGATTCATCTTTCGAAGATATGGTATCTACTCACGGTCAACCACTTTCGGCAGCTGGAGCAGACATCAAAGCGACAATTGCAAATTTGGGTGGAGATCCAGAGAATCCATTTACTCCATTTGTTGAGAGCGAGGAGATATATGCAGCGCGCAAAGTTGAGCTAGCAGCGTGGATGGAGGAGCAAAAGAAGATCGAGGCTGAGTGGCGTGCAGAGAATGGTGCGTTGGCTCAAAAGCTAGATAGCTTCTTGCGCATGGAACTACCAGAGATTGACTATGCAACAATAGATATGAAGGAGGGTCAAGCGACTCGCGCAGCATCGGCAACAGTTCTTAGCGTATATGGCGAGAAGGTTGAGAATATGATCGTGTCGTCGGCAGACCTTTCAAACTCTGATAAGACAGATGGTTTCTTGAAAAAGACTAAGGCATTTACTAAGGGAGATTTCTCGGGTAAATTCTTCCAAGCAGGTGTGTGTGAGTTGACTATGGCATGCGTGATGAATGGTATGGCATTGCACGGAGGAGTTATTCCTGTGTGTGGAACATTCTTCGTATTCTCGGATTATATGAAACCAGCGGTTCGTTTGGCAGCATTGATGCACTTGCATGTTATATATGTTTGGACTCACGATTCATTCCGCGTGGGTGAGGATGGGCCAACACACCAACCAATTGAGCAAGAGGCTCAAATTCGCCTTATGGAGCATCTTCGCAACCACTCTGGCGAGAGAAGCATGGTAGTTCTTCGTCCAGGTGATGGTGAGGAGACTATCCAATCGTGGAAGTTGGCTGTGGAGGAGAGTCGCCCAGTGGCACTTATCTTGTCGCGTCAAAATATCAAGAATCTTCCAACTTTGGGATCAACTCGTAGAGAGGAGTCTAAGCAAGTTGCTAAGGGAGGTTACATTGTTGTTGATTCACCAAAGGCTCAAGCTGTTCTTGTAGCATCGGGTTCGGAGGTTGCAACTCTTGTTGAGGGTGCCGAGAAACTCGCAGAGGAGGGTATCGCAGTGAGAGTAGTAAGTGTTCCAAGTGAGGGTCTCTTTAGGGATCAGCCTAAGAGTTACCAACAAAGTGTGTTGGGCGTAGATATACCACGCTATGGTATGACTTCTGGGCTTCCTGTGACACTTCTTGGTTTGGTCGGAGATAGTGGATTTGTTCATGGACTAGATCACTTTGGATACTCTGCCCCATACACAGTTCTCGACGATAAGTTTGGTTATAATGGTCAAACAGTCTTGGAAGAGGTTAAGGCTATGCTTGCTGAGTAGTTTATTTATCATTAAAATCTCCCGAGTTTCTTAGCTTGGGAGATTTTTTTAACACAATAAATCTATGAAAATTATAGTTCTTGATTTAGATGGCACGTTGACAAATAGCCGCAAGGAGTTATCTGAGCGTAATAGATTGGCTCTTATTGAATTACAAGAGAGGGGAGCAAAGGTAGTATTGGCATCGGGTCGCCCAACTTATGGTATTGTACCTTTGGCTCATGAGTTGGAGTTACGAAAATATGGCGGATATATTTTGTCGTATAATGGAGGTGTTATAATAGATTGTGCAACGGGTAAAGAGTTATATAGCAATGTATTACCTGGGGAATTGATTGCGCCTTTGTATGAGGGGTCAAAAAGTTACGACACAACTATCCTGTCATACGATGCAGAGTATATAGTTACCGAAAACGGAGCGGATAAATATGTTGGAGTCGAAGCTCACCTCAATAAGATGAAAATCAAGGAGGTGGATAGCTTTTTAGATTATTTTTCATATCCATTGCCTAAATGTTTGGCTGTGGGAGATCCAAATCAAGTTGTTGAGTTGGAGAAGGATTTAAAGGGTCGATTTGGCGATGTTATGAATATATATCGTTCGGAGCCATTCTTTTTGGAGTTGGTACCATTGGGGATAGATAAAGCTCAATCGTTGAGCGTATTGCTCGAAAAAATCGGAGGTTGTCGCGAAGATATGATCGCCTTTGGAGATGGTTTCAACGACCTTTCGATGATCCAATATGCAGGGGTTGGAGTGGCGATGGCTAATGCTCAAGATGAAGTTAAACGTCATGCAGATGTGATTGCACTGAGCAATGACGAGGATGGAGTGGCTGATTATATAGAGAGAGAATTGTTGCAAAAATAATAGTTTTAAAAGACGATGCAAATTTAACCTTTTGTATAAGTGAGACTCTAAGTAGCAAGGGGTTATACCTTTACTTTTTAATTTAATTACTAATACTTAATATTATGAAACCCACATGACCTTCAGTCACCCAGAATGATGAAAATGACCTACGATGTATTATCTTTGTGTATTTACCACACATTATTATCTATGGGGTCAATATCATTCGATCAAGTAGTGTCCAAGGGATGCGGGCTTGATATTCACAAGAAACTAATTGTCGCAACAATTGCAGGCGACACTATTCGCAAGCAA
>JBCQUZ010000021.1:0-34060 GCA_047173645.1 Rikenellaceae bacterium | reverse complement strand
AGCCAACTAAAAATAGCTCTTGAAGATATTAAATATAATGAGACAATAAAAGATTTATTCAAAGATAGAGACTATACCATTGCTGGAAAGATGGGTACCGCTATGGTAAGTGTAGACGGTCAATATGTATCAGATGCAGGTCGACAATATCTAGCTTCATTTGTAGGGTATTTCCCTGCCGACAATCCAAAATACAGTTGTATCGTTCAGATTAAAACATTCAAACCAAACAGTGAAATTAAGCCATATCAAGGAGGTGTATTAGCTGGTCCTGTCTTTAGAGATATTGCAGATTATATGACAAATAGTCAAGTACACTAATATGATGTCAAATACAAAAGACGACTTCACCCACACAAAAGTTTAATACGTGTGAGTGAAGTCGCTTTTTTTGCGTATTAGCCTAACACTAACACCCCAATGCCTTAGCCACAGTGCGGTCAGTTTGGCCCTGGTCTACATTCTTGTAATAGTGCTTGTAGATAGTCAGTGGACTATTGCCAGCCATTGCAGCAACATCAATAGGGTTCAGATCTGCTGCAATCATAGTTGAGATAAACGTACCACGAGCTGCATACCAAGTGATAGTCTCTTTGTATTTGATGATTTTCTGTACCTTCTTGAGTACGGCATTAACATTGTCACGAACTTGCTTGACACGACGATTACGCTGCACCTCTGTTTTGTGCTTACCGTTGAAGATAGGTAACACATAGTTCTGATAACATTTTGCCTTATGCTGCTCAATTATACCCAATGCCTTTGGGTTGAGTTTGATTTTAGCTTTCTTGGGGAATTTGATACGCTCATAACACAAGTACCCATCCTTATCAATGCAATCCCAAGTGAGGTAGCTGGCATCGACGCTTGCAATACCTCCAGCATAGTACGTGAATAGGAACAGATCCAAGTAGAACTTCTCAACACGAGAGAACAGCGTTCTATCCAATGCCTCAATCTGCATCATTACTTTTGTAGGAATGGATTTCGGAGCCGCCTCTTTGCGCTTCATAAGATGACGAGATTTCTCGAACACTGAAAGATCTACGCCTGGCACATTCATCTTTGAGGCGTTATAACACAAGCCGTATAATTTTCTCAGCCTCTCAGGTACGCCACCATTATTACCTCGCTCAATTCCTTTCTTCTGAAGGTAGATAGCGAAGTCATAGACAAAATCCTCAGTAATATCAGTGAAGTAATAGCTACTTAGCTGACGGTTATATTTGTCACTCACAAATTCAGACAATCGAAGCCCCAAGTAATGATAATGATTAGCATTGCCAAGGCTGGTGATGATTTTACCATTCTTGATACGCTCCTTTTCCTTGTTCATCTGGATAACCTCTCTCAAAATAGTCAATACTGATTTAACCTTAAACGAGGCTTTCTTCTCAACCTCCACATCGAAACAGTGAGACCACTGAACGGGAGACCAATCGGCATCTTCTGCCTCCCAATCCTCAGCTACCTTTAGATATTTTGCTTTAAGTTCCAAAAGGCGTTTATTCCTTTCGGTCGCCTCGATACCCTTAGAGTTGAATTGTTGGCGTTTCGCATCCCAATCCGTAATTGGTCCAGCAATATTGATAACTTTGCTGACACGAGGATAACCAGTCTTAAAAAATACAAGTTCTAACTTTACCTGCTCCAGAGATTTAGGGTTCTCTTTACCCTTAATGTTAATTGTAAACATAGCACATTAGCTTTAATTCGTTATACTTATTTTTGAGCGAACGAGCCTCGAAAATCGGGCTACATAATTCACTACATAAAGAGTAGTGCTTTTCGCCAAAAAGGGGTTAACTTATAGAAAAAAAACTTTTTTTCTCCCCTAATCAGTATATACAAATTTTACTAATATGCTATGTTACAACGTCATACAACATCTACTGCTGTATATTTCAAAAAACCGCCTAACCAGTTTAGAGTAGGACTCTTTTGCTTCTGTAGCCACTTGTCTCGTTTCTCTCTGCACTGTGTGGAATTCCAAATATACTAAAAATGTACTAAATAGTTATCGCTTATTGAATTGTTTGAATTGCCTAAACTTGGGGTAGTATTATACCTTCCAAAAAAAAATCTTAACTCTACAAAAAAAATCAATATTTTTCATAACTTTGCAAACCAAACTTAATTTATGACAAATGGAGGTTCATGATACAATTAAAAGGTACTTCGAAGAGGAGTTGGCAAATAAGGATATATTAAAATTTGAAAATATTATGTACGAAAACTTAAAAAATATCATAGAGCAAGCGTGGGAGAACCGCGAGATGCTTAATGATGAGAGTGTTCAAGCGACAATCCGCGAGGTTGTAGAGCTTGTAGATAAAGGGCAACTACGCACCGCAGAGCCAATCTGTATGGAGGAGAGCAAATGGCAAGTTAATGAGTGGGTTAAGAAGGCGGTAATCCTATACTTCCCAATCCAAAAGATGCGCACCATGAAGGCTGGAGAGTTGGAGTGGTATGATAAGATGGATCTTAAGCATGGCTATGAAGAGTTGGGTGTTCGTGTTGTGCCTCAAGCTGTTGCACGCTATGGAGCATATATCGCTCCAGGAGCTATCCTTATGCCATCATATGTAAATATCGGTGCTTATGTAGATTCTGGAACTATGGTTGACACATGGGCTACAGTTGGATCGTGTGCACAAATCGGTAAGAATGTTCACTTAAGCGGTGGCGTAGGTATCGGTGGTGTATTGGAGCCTGTTCAAGCAGCACCTGTTATCATTGAGGATAACTGCTTTATCGGTTCGCGCGTGATTGTTGTGGAGGGTGCTCATATCTGCCACGATGCAGTGTTGGGTTCGAACACCGTAATCACAGGGTCGACTCATATTATTGATGTAACAGGCGAAGAGCCAGTAGAGTATAAAGGTTATGTTCCAGCAGGTTCGGTTGTGATCCCAGGAACTTATAACCGCAAATTTGCAGCGGGTGAGTATGGCGTGCCATGTGCGTTAATCATCGGTCGTCGTAAGGAGTCTACCGATAAAAAGACATCGTTGAACGACGCTTTGAGAGATTATAATATTAGCTAAACACATTTCGTATAGCTGAAAATATTTAGAATGTATCTACTCCTGCTTTGCATGAAAATGCGTGGCAGGAGTAGAGTGTTTTAAGAAATAGCATAACAGAAGATGATAACAGATTTTCGACTCAATGTATTTATCACTGTCGCTCGTACGTTGAGTTTCACGCGGTCGGCAGATGTACTCAATATCTCGCAACCCGCTATCTCGAAACATATCAAGGAGTTGGAAAGCGACTTTGGAGAACCTCTTTTTAATCGCAAGGGCAATAGTATATCGTTGACCAAAAAGGGTTTAGATATAATACCTCTGGTCGAAAATATTTTGGAGGGATATAACGTTCTCAACGACACTATTAGTCGCGAAGATAATATGTATGAGGGATTGTTGCACATTGGAGCCTCGACAACAATTGCGCAATATGTGTTACCAGCGATTTTGGCTAAGTTCAACAAACAATACCCACACATAAGATTATCGGTGATGAGTGCCAATAGTGACGAGGTGGTCAAGATGCTACAACGCAAGGAGATAGAGATGGCGATTATCGAAGGAGACAATACACAAAGTTCGGTGCATTACGAACCATTTGCTTCGGATGAGATTGTATTGGTGTCGACAAACCCTCAAAAAAAATTAAAAATAGAGGATCTAACACATATTCCACTTCTTATCCGCGAGGAGGGATCGGGCACACTGTCGGTTATATTATCAGCTCTGAGGAGCAAAGGAATCGGGCGTAAGGATCTTAATATCAATATGCAACTAGGTAGTAGTGAGGCGATTCTTAGATATGTTAAATCATCTAATGTCTATGCTTTTGTATCTATCCTTGTTGCGAGCGACCATGTCCAACGCGGAGAGTTAAATATCCACGAAGTCGAAGGGGTGGATATACCTCGCCAATTTAGATATGCAATGCTTCATGGGCAAAGCGGAAGAATTATGGAGCTATTCAAAGATTTTTGCTCTAATAATTATAACTTTTAACCTGTGTGTTATAACTTTTCGTTATCGGTAAGAATATTTTGTATCTTGTATATGTGATTAAGAAGTTATATTTTTGCATCGTAATCAAAACATAATTCGAGAAATAAGATGCAAACATTAGCCCTAAATCCTTCGATAAGGAGATTTCGAAAACAACTATTTATTCTACTCGCATTGCTATGCGTTCTCCCATGTATAGGGGCTCCCTTAGCACTTATTATGGGTTTTCTATTTACATTTTTTGCAGGAAATCCTATGCCAAAATTAGCCTCAAAAACAACCTCGTGGTTACTAAAGGCTTCGGTTGTGGGGATTGGTTTTGGAATGAATATTCAAGAAGCGGCAACAGCTGGACGCGAGGGTTTGGGTCTAACCATCTGCTCTATAACCATAGTGTTAGGCGTGGGATATTTGTTGGGTCGATGGATGGGCATAGATAGACGTATGGCACACTTAATATCATCAGGCACAGCAATTTGCGGAGGAAGTGCAATTGCGGCTGTGGCACCAGCTATCGAGGCAAAATCGGAGGAGATTTCGATTTCGTTGGGTGTGGTATTTCTTCTTAACTCTATAGCTTTAATAATCTTTCCGATAATGGGGCACTATTTCGACCTCACGCAACATCAATTTGGATTGTGGAGCGCCATAGCTATTCACGACACAAGTTCGGTGGTTGGTGCGGCGGCGACATATGGCGAGGAGGCTTTGAAGGTGGCAACCACAGTGAAGTTAACACGTGCGTTGTGGATTATCCCCGTGTCGTTGATCTCGGTGATGATGTTTCGATCAAAGAGCAAAAAGATCTCTATTCCGTGGTTTATATTTTTATTTGTTTTAGCGATGGTAGCCAATAGCTTCTTGCCATTAGGTGGGGTTGCTACGGGGGTATATGCTTTGTCGAAGAGGTTATTGGTCGTAACACTGTTTTTGATTGGTTCAGGAATCTCGATTAAGGCTCTGAAAACTACTGGTATGCGACCTATAATCCTAGGTGTTAGCCTTTGGATTGTAATCTCTGTTGTTTCGCTTATCGCAATTTTGCAACTTTAAATTTGTAGGAGTTTATAATATTTATTACTTTAGTCTCAAAATTAATAATGATATGTTTTATTTCAAAGATGAAACCTCGTCGACAAACGATGATGCGCGCGAGGAGATATATACACATGGCGATTTGATTTGCGCCGAGAGACAAAGTGCAGGACGAGGGCAGAGAGGCAATAAATGGATTAGTGGCGAGGGGTTGAATGTGACATTTTCGGTGGTTATGGAACCATCGTTTTTGGAGGCTAATAAGCAGTTTTTGGTGTCGCAGATCACAGCCCTTGCGCTTGTCGAAATGCTTGATGGATATGGTGTTGGAGCAAAGATCAAGTGGACGAATGATATATATGTGGGAGATAGAAAAATCGTGGGGGTGCTTATCGAAAACCGTTTGATGGGGTGTTCGATTGCACGATCAATCATTGGGGTTGGAATCAATATCAATCAACATATATTTGATCCATCACTTCCAAATCCAACATCTATGATTTTGGAGAGAGGTGGTGTCGAGACTCCACGCAAAGAGGTGATAGAGAGGTTTCACACGACTCTGATGAGGTGGTTCGATATACTCAAAAGTGGCGATCACGAGGCAATAGATACTGCATATCGCCATCGAATGTATCGCATTGGGGAGTATTACAACTATCGCTTGGCGGATGGCTCATTGATTAGAGGTGTGATTCAAGGTGTGCGCCCTTCGGGGGCACTCATAATTATGCACGACAACGACGAAGAGCGTGAGTATCAATTCAAAGAGATTGAATTTGTGATAGAGGAGCGGGGTAGATAGAACCTCTGTCGCTCTCGATGCTTAATAACTTCTCTTTTAGATCTATTCCACCAGCATAACCCACCAATCGACCATTTGAGCCGACAACTCTATGACACGGTACAACGATCATCATCGGGTTGCGATTGCACGCCATGCCAACAGCTCGCGAAGCAAGTGGGGAACCAATCTCTATGGCTATGTCTTTATATGTGCGACGCTCTGCATATGGAATTGTGCAGAGCGCTCGCCATACTTTTTGTTGGAATTTTGTGCCTTGAAGTTCGAATTTAAATGTGAAGTGTGTACGCGCACCATCGAAATACTCCTGAAGTTGTGACGCTACTAAGTCTGTGAAAGGGTTATTCACCCTCTCACTCTCGTCTGTTGATCTACCTGTAGCTGATTTATCTGTGGCGACACAAAACTTTATTGAGAACACCGTTGATTCGAAATAATCTATGCGAATCAACCCTAAAGAGGTAGTATATGTTGCGTGGTTATTATTGGTCACACTTATATAATAATCAGATAATAATTAATTATAACTAATTACTATCGTCGTCGCTATACTCCTCTAATCTATCCTCCCAAAGATAATATTTCGTCTCCTTGGCAATTACGCCCGATAAAACTACCAATGCTATAATATTTGGAATGGTCATAAACACATTCATCACATCGGCAATATTCCATACCACGCGTAGATTCATCACAGCACCTGCAAATATAACACCAATCCAAAGCACCCTAAAATATTTGATAAGCTTAGTTCCTCCGATATATTGTACCGCCTTTTCGGCATAGTAACTCCAACCCAAAATCGTTGAGAATGAGAATGTAGCAAGACAAAACATCAATATAATACCACCCACATATGGGATCTTTGCAAACGCAATTTTGGTGAGCAACCCTTGCCCAACAGAGTCAATATCAGGGTGAGCCACTACGCTACTAACCAATACAATACCTGTTATGGCGCAAATCACCACAGTATCCCAAAAAGTACCAGTCGACGAGATCAACGCTTGACGCACAGGGTTACGACTTTTAGCCGCAGCTGCCACAATCGGAGCCGATCCCATTCCCGACTCATTCGAGAACAATCCGCGAGCGATACCATATCGTGCTGCTGTCATCACCGCTGCGCCAACAAATCCACCGCCAGCTGCTTGTGGTGAAAATGCCGATGAAACGATAAGTCTTATCGACTCACCCAAAAATGGAGCATTCGCCACCAATATATATGCACAACCTCCCAAATAAAGAATTGTCATAAATGGCACCAACTTAGCGCAAACATTCGCGATACCCTTCACTCCAAATAGCGTCACCCATGCCACAGCGATAGAGATAAGCGCACCACTTATATATTTAGATACACCTGCTGTATCCTCCATAACAGTAGCAAAAGCATTAGCTTGCACTGAACTACCAATTCCAAATGCAGCAAAGATAGTGAACAGAGCAAATAACCATCCTAACCACTTCCACTTAGCCCCCATACCGCGCTCGATAGCATACATCGGACCTCCGATCATCTTACCATCGTCGCCCTTAACTCGGTATTTTACAGCGAGTAGAGCCTCAGCATATTTAGTTGCGATACCCAATATTCCCGACATCCAACACCACATCACAGCTCCTGGACCTCCCAAAGCTATGGCGGTTGCTACGCCGACAATGTTTCCTGTTCCGATGGTTGCAGCGAGCGAAGTTACGAGAGCTCCAAATTGGCTGACATCTCCTTCGGCACCCTCCTCCTTCGATATGGATAGTTTAATACCTGTGAGTAGTTTTCGTTGAGGAAAACGCAAACGGATGGTCAAAAATAGGTGACATCCAAAAAGAGCAATAATCATAGGCCATCCCCATAACCAACCGCTCAGGGTCTCAAAAAAGTGATCGATAGTATCTAGCATCGCAAATTATAATGTTGTTTGATTGCAAAAATAGTCAAAAAAATCTAAAATTCAAAAATTTTAAAAACATAATCTAATATAATCATAACATCTATATAAAAATAAATAGGTATCTTTGCATAGTTACAAAGATAAAAACTTTAATAAAAATGAAAATTATATCAAAATTATTTGCTGCCATAGCATCGTTAGCATTAGCGGTGTCGTGTGTTGGTAACTCCACCAACAGCGCAACTTTGGCTTTGGAGAGTGGAGTCGTAAAGAGTGAAGCTAAATATATCTTCTACTTCATCGGCGATGGAATGGCGGCAACACAAGTGCGCCTTGCCGAAGCAGCTCTAACAGCTCCCGAATTTGTAGATAATTATGCGAAACTCACAGGGGCTAACGAGAAGATCTCTCAACTAAACATCAAATCTCTAAATGTCACAGGTCTTGCAACTTCCAATGCCGAGAATCGCTACATTACCGACTCTGCCGCTGCAGGAACAGCCCTCGCAACAGGAAGCAAAACAAATGTGGGGATAATCTCTCAATCGTCGGATGGCAAACCCCTAAAAACGATGGCAGAGATGGCTCGTGACAAGGGTATGAAGGTAGGTGTTGTGTCGAGTGTAAGTATCGACCATGCGACACCAGCATGCTTCTATGCTCATTCGGAAAGTCGCAATAAATATCCATTTATATCGGATCAGATAATAACATCTGGGTTCGATTACTTCGCTGGAGGATCTCCACGTTGGGATAAGCGTGCAAGCGAAGAGGGTACAGACAAAGCCACGGCATATGCGTCGTTCAAATCTAAGGCAGAAGAGGCTGGATTTAAATTTGCAACTACACGAGCAGAGTTCGATGCAGTGGGTCGTGGAGGTGAAGTAACTCCTATTATTGCAACTTTAGATATGCTTGCAAATGAGCAAAATACAACTGATGGATCGGCTATGCCATATACGATTGATTTAGCATCATACTCCGACGACAACAAAATATCACTCGCTCAATTTACTCAAAAAGGAATAGATTTGTTGGATAATAAAAAGGGTTTTTTTATGATGGTCGAGGGTGGTAAAATTGACTGGGCGTGTCACGCAAACGATGCAGCAACAGTTACATATGAGGTTGTTGCATTTGACGAAGCGATTGGTGTTGCGATGGAATTTGCGGTGAAACATCCGCGCGAAACACTTATTGTAGTGACGGGTGACCATGATTGTGGAGGTCTCACGATTGGTTTTGCAGGAACGGGTTACGACTCGGCATTCGATGTTTTAGCCAAATCGAGAAACTCATATTTTAGCTTTACAGCCAAGGTGCACGAAAAAATATCTCAAGGTGCAAAGTTCGAGGAGTTGTTAGTTTTGGCATGTGCGGAGTTTGGATTTACAGATGATGTTAAGGATGGGTCGGATGGCGTAATTACAACAACCTCTGAATTATCAGATTATGAGGTTAGTATACTTCGCGAGGCGTATAAAAAGAGCGCCAAGAAATCGGAGTTCAACGACACAGATAAATATCGAAAATCATACAGTGGTTATGATCCATTCACTACAACATGTACACATATCCTCAATAATAAAGCAGGCGTTGATTTCACAAGTTACTCACACACAGGAGTTCCTGTGATGGTCTTTGCCCACGGCATCAACGAAGAGCTTTTTAGCGGATATTACGACAACACTGACATCGCAAAGAGAATAATGTTGGCAGGAGGTTTGAAATAACAAAACCAACAGAAGTTTATATTTAAGCTATAAAATTATAATAGTCACTATATTAGCTCAAGTAAATCGGTCTAAAATAGTGACTATTATAATTTTATTTATCAAACTCAACCTCCCCCGTATAAATACTAAAAACGCCACCAACAATTTTTATCTTTCCATCACTCTCCATTTTAGCTAGTGTTGAACTCTGCTTGCGGATATTTTCGACCATCACAGCGACATTATTTGCCACGGCTCGACTTTGAAACTCTGCCGAAAAGGGATCTCCACCATCAGCTTCGGTGAGCCTTACGGCGGGTTGAATCTTGTGCATAAGTTCTGTTAGATTTCCATCTCGAAGCCCTGCACACGCTGCATTCACCGCGCCACATGATTCGTGCCCCAACACAACAATCACCTTGCTACCTATATATTTACAAGCATACTCCATGCTGGCTAACATATCGTCATTGACAACATTTCCAGCAACGCGCGCTACAAAAATATCGCCTATGCCCATATCGAATATTGTTTCGACGGGGACACGTGAATCTATACACGAGAGTACAATAGCTTTTGGGGCTTGCCCTATTTGAGCAGCGAGATTTAATTGAGCTTGTGGATCACGAGGTTGCATAGATTTAGATACAAAGTTCTGATTACCCTGCTCAAGGAGCCTCATCACCGAATCGGGGGTTAATTTTTCGAGATCCTCAGCTCGAAGAATTTGAGTCTCAAGCTCCTGAACAACTTCGGTTCGGGTAGTTGGATTGCGATTGCACGCCACCGAGAATATCAAAAAAATGAGTGTTAAAAGAGTGAACGATAAAATAGAGCGTGTTTCGAAGATTGATCTTTTCATATTATATAGATTTAATTATTATAAATCTATATACAAATATTATCCCAAAATAGATAAATTGAGCTTTTGATAGGGTTCAAACGATAATATGTATAGATGAAATTTAAACTGAGCCTAAGAGAAGGCTCTATAATTTTATAAGAATTTTCGAAAAAAAAGTGAGGTAAATCGGAGGTATTCAACTTCAATTCAGGTAACCACTCCTTCTTTGAGTCTTAGTAATGCCCTGCATTACAACCAACCGATCTCCTCAACCAACCTAAAACTAACCTAAAACTAACCTAAAACTAACCTAAAACTAACCTAAAACTAACCTAAAACTAACCTAAAACTAACCTAAAACTAACCTAAAACTAACCCTTAAAACTTCACTGCAAAGATACGGCGAATATTTATATTATGCAAATGTTTTTATAAAAAAATCATAAACGTTAACAGTTTTGTAACATCACAAATCTCTAAGTAGTTGAAAAAGAGCCATTGCAAACGTTTGAAATTATTAAAATCTTTTAATTAATCATTTTATGTACCTCTAAAATTTTTGTGCACATTTCTGCCCACGAGAACCTTTTTCGCTCTTCGGGCATCATTTTTAGGTAATTTTTGAGTGTGTCGCCACTCCATGTTTGATCGATTGCGTCGGCAATAGACTCTGAATTTGGTTCGCAAACAGCTCCAACTCTTCCGTGTGGAACAATCTCGGGTAACCCTCCTACGTTGGTTACGATCATCGGAACAGAAAAATTATAGGCAATTTGTGTCACTCCACTTTGTGACGCTGTGTGATAGGGTAGTACCACAAAGTCAGCCACCGAAAAGTAGTTCATCACCTCCTCATCGGCTATAAACCGCCCATGTAACACAATATCATCATCTACGCCACACGCTTTAATTAATTTAAGGTATGGCTCCTTGTCGCAATAAAACTCTCCCGCTACGATAAGTTTTTTTTCTTCGACCTTGCCTCGCTTTTTGAGATCTCCCCACGCCTCGATCAACATATCTAACCCCTTATAGTCGCGAATAAGTCCAAAGAAGAGAACATAATTAAATTTTGGATCTAACCCCAAATTCTCACACGCCTTGTCGCGTGATATTCGCTCGCCAAAATTTTCGAACATCGGATGTGGCGAAAAGATAGCTGGAGCCGAACTATACGCCTTGAGCTCCGAATGAACCTGTTCGGACATATATACAAATCCATCTACCGCTCCGAGGAAGTAGCGGTTGCAAGGTCGATCAATAATATGGTGTTCGTGGGGCTCAACATTATCTATTTGGCATATCACGCGCGTGTGACCATTGCTTCGAGCTATTCGGGCAATGGTGCCAAAGCATGGAGCCATAAAGGGTGTCCAATATTTAAACAGCACAATATCGGGGCGTTCGCGCTTGATTCTAAGCCCCATATAGATCCAGTTGAATGGATTTATAGTGTTAACGCACCTCTCGATATTTAACCCTTTGGGAGGGTTCGAATCAACAGTTTGGCTCTTGCCAGGGAATAAAAATTCGGGGTATTGGAGTGTAAATGTCTTGATGTCGACATGCGCTCCGCGACTCTGAAATTCATATGCCATGGTTTGCATAATCGACCCAAGACCTCCTCTATATGGATGTGCAGGTCCTAGAATTGTAATTTTCATGGTTGGTGGTGTTTCTTGCAAACTTACTCAAAAATATTGAAATTTAAACACCATACATAAAATATTTTGCCATACAACGACATATGCAAATAGTCTATGACTTTTTACTCGTCAAATTTTAAGCATTAAACTTGTTATTTCACTTTTAAAATAGTACTTTTGTGCGAGTGACAAAAGATATGTAGACGATGAAAAAATATGCAATTCCCGAATATCATCCCCATCCCGACAAGATATTTATCGCAGATATTGACAATCGGGGCGAGATGTTTAAAACATACTCCAAGCCGTTGCAATCTTCGGCATACCTATTTATATTGTGTAGCCGTGGAGAGTGTAAACTAATCACGAATATGTCGGAATATACACTCTCTGAAAATCGAGTAATAACCATATTGCCAAATAGTTATATTCATGTTACATCGCAAAGTCCTAATTGCCGATTATATATCCTAGCGTTTGACCAAAAGTTAATGAATCGCACCTATATATTCTCGTCACTTATGCGCCATCTACATTTCATATTGGAGTCTCCGATGGTTGAACTCGATGCAAAAGTGGCAACATTAGTCAAAGAGTATGTGGTGTTGCTAATCAAGGCAAATAAGATCAAAGATCTAAGTAAAAATAGTGAATTTGTGACCACTATTCTTCACTCCTTGTTTAGTGGAATCGGTGGGTACTATCAGGTGGCAAATATCAAGCTGGGTGTGGGAAACCGTGGGGCTGAGATTGTGAAGAGTATGGTGCAACATATCGTAAAACACTACACCACACAACGGAGCCCAGCGTTTTATGCCGATCTACTTCAAATTTCGCCTCAGCACCTTTCGACCACAGTGAGTAAAGTTACAGGTAAAAAGGTGACCGATATAATCGCTCAAATGGTGATAATAGATGCCCAAACCAAACTTCGAGCCACAGAGATGAGTGTGCAGGAGATAGCCCAAGCGCTTAACTTCCCCGATATTTCGGTATTTGGCAAATATTTCAAACGCTATACGGGACTCTCGCCAAGGCAATATCGCGAGATCGAGGAGAACAACATATAGAAATAGAAACATACATTATATCTGATTATATAGATAACTATATTATATAATATCCCAAATGACAAATAAACCAAAGAAAGATACCCCCTTGATGACACAATACTACAACATCAAGGCGGCACATCCCACCGCAATTCTACTCTTCAGAGTGGGCGACTTTTACGAAGTTTTTGGCGAAGATGCCATCACCGCAAGTGCAATATTGGGCATCACGCTCACCAAACGTGCAGGGGTTGAGTTGGCTGGATTTCCATACCATTCGATAGAAACATACCTTCCTAAACTCATTAGGTCTGGTTCGCGAGTCGCTATTTGCGAACAACTCGAAGATCCCAAATCGGTCAAAGGGTTGGTTAAACGTGGGGTAGTGGAGCTTGTTACTCCAGGTGTTGTGCTGGAAAACAATGCACTCAATGCTAAAGAGAATATCTATTTGGCATCTATAAATTTTGGAGCTAAGGGGGGTGTCGGTGTTGCTTTTTTGGATGCCTCGACAGGTGAGTTCTATTGTGCTGAGGGGTCGTGTGAATATGTCGAAAAATTAATTTCGAGCTTCGCGCCCAAAGAGGTGATATATGCGCGTGCGAATGACGAGAAGTTTAGAGATATTTTTGGTGCAAAGTATAAACTATGTACCTATAAATTAGATGAGTGGTTGTATGCACCTAACCCTAACTACGAAAAGTTATGTAAGCAATTTTCGACCACATCGCTCAAAGGATTTGGAATCGAGGGTATGGCTTTGGCGATCCCTGCAGCGGGGGCAATTCTCAGCTATTTGGAGTTTACGGAGCACAAATTAAATAGCCATATATCATCTATTTCGCGAATCGACGAGGGTGAACATGTCTGGATAGATAGATTCACAATCAGAAACCTGGAGCTCTTTGCTTCGAGTGGCGGATCGACTAAGGGGAGCTTTGCCGACACAATAGACCGCACACGTACTCCGATGGGAGGGCGACTTCTTAGGAGATGGATAGCCCTCCCGATCAGGGATTTAGAGCGCCTCAAACGTCGACATGATGTTGTGGGGCAGATGGTTATGGATCGAGAGTTTGCCGAGAGTGCCGAATCGCATATCTCGACAATCAGCGACATGGAGAGGTGTGCCGCAAGAATCGCTGCCCAAAGAGTTACGCCACGAGAGCTTTTGCAACTCAAAGAGTCGTTGAGATCTATTGCGTCGCTTAGATCTCTTTTCGAAGGGTCAGAGTCTGAAGTTTTACACCATGAAGCGGAGCAGTTGCAACCTATGCCAGAGTTATATCGCAAACTCAGTGAAGAGTTATATCCCGATCCTGAACATAACCAAATTGCAAAGGGTGGAATTATCGCTTCGGGAATAGATGCCGAACTTGACGATCTGCGACGCGTTGCGCTCAATGGTAAATGTGTGTTGCGTGATATTCAACAACGCGAAATAGAACGCACAGGAATATCGTCGCTTAAGATTAGCTACAACAATGTCTTTGGATATTATATAGAGGTGCGTAACACCCACAAAGATAAAGTGCCCGAGGAGTGGATCCGCAAACAAACCCTCACCGCGGCGGAGCGTTATATTACCGCCGAGTTAAAGGAGTATGAGGAGAAGATTTTGGGTGCCGAAGAGAAGATTTTGGCAATAGAGCAGAGAATTTATGGTCGATTGTTGGAGTATATATCGCACTCGTTGCGCGAGATTGTCGCGAATGGTCAACGCGTTGCGCGAATGGATGTGTTGTTGTCGTTTTCGCGCATGGCATTCGAGAGGCGATATGTGCGCCCTTCGCTCGATGATGGTACGCGAATAAATATCAAGGCTGGTCGTCACCCAGTGATCGAGACTCTGTTGCCTGTGGGCGAAAAGTATATCCCCAATGATGTGTTGCTCGACGACAAGGAGCAACAGATCATAATGATTACGGGACCTAATATGTCGGGAAAATCAGCTCTGCTTAGGCAAACAGCACTTATTATTTTGATGGCTCAAATCGGATCGTTTGTCCCAGCTTCGGGGGCGGAGATTGGTCTGGTCGACAAGATCTTTACGCGTGTGGGAGCGTCGGATAATATCTCGCAGGGAGAATCTACATTTATGGTCGAGATGTTGGAGTCGGCATCCATACTCAACAATATATCTAACCGAAGCGTTGTTTTCTTGGACGAAATCGGTCGCGGAACAAGCACCTATGATGGAATATCTATCGCATGGTCGATTGTCGAATATCTCCATTCGCACCCTTCGGCTCGTGCCAAAACGCTATTTGCGACCCATTATCACGAACTAAACGAGATGGAACAGATATGTGAGCGAGTGAAGAATTATCATGTTAGTGTTAAAGAGGTCGATGGAACGATAGTTTTTGTAAGAAAATTAGAGAGAGGTGGATCCGAACACTCATTCGGAATCCATGTGGCACGTTTGGCAGGTATGCCCGACTCGGTGGTGGAGAGAGCGAATGAGGTGCTTGTGAAGCTGGAACAGGCTTATAGTGTGAGTGATAACGCCGCAAACATAACATCTTCAGCTCCCGAATTACCAGCATCGCAAGGGGTTCAATTGCAAATGTTTCAGCTCGACGATCCTGTGTTGATCCAAATTAGAGACCAAATAAAAGGGCTCGACATCAATGATCTTACCCCTCTCGAAGCGCTCAATAAACTAAGCGAGATTAAAAAAATAGCTGGAATATAAAGGTTAGTTAGTGTAAATTTGTGCATAAGTTTTGTTTTTCTCAAATATATTTGTACTTTTGTAATAGTAAACTATTTATGTATTGTGTGTGGATTACCAACCCATGTGCAAATTTAACCTTAACCTTGAAATGACAATAGAGACTAACCACTCGCTATCGGTAGATTGTGTAGTGCTTGGATTTAATGGTGTCGAACTCAAAGTTCTTTTGATCGAGAGCAAGGAGTTACATCGGCGCAAAAAACTTCCTGGAGGGATGATTCTCGAGAACGAGACTCTTCCCGATGCTGCTAGTCGTGTGTTATTTAATCTCACAGGTTTGCGTGATGTCTATTTGAAGCAAACATCAATATATTCTGATCCAAATAGAGTTGCTCCCGAAGATTTGAAGTGGATAAATCGTAACCATGGGGTGTCGAGTACAAGGGTTGTAACTGTGGGTTACTTTGCGCTTCTAAAACTCAACCATTCGACAATACGTGCCACAACAACCAAAGGGGCGTATTGGAGTTCGGTAGATAGTGCGACAAATCTTATGATGGATCATGATTTGATACTCAAAGATACTCTTAATAGGTTACAACAAGAGATGATAACATCGCCTATTGCATTTGAACTGTTGCCCAAACACTTTACAATCCGCGAACTTCAAAACCTATATAGTGCAGTTTTGGGAGTAGAGATTGATAAGAGGAATTTCCGCAAGAAGATCTTGGGATCAGGATTTCTCACCGCAACAGGTAAAAAAGAGGTGGGGGTGGCACACAAACCTGCCGAATATTTCTCGTTTAACAACTCAGCTTATAAGCGGAGCTTGAGAGGAAGATTAAAATTAGCATACCTTTAAAACTTTTATTATATTATGTATAGCTTAGGAATAGATATTGGTTCGTCGTCGGTCAAAGTGTCGTTGATGGATATTAAATCGGGCGACGCATTGGCTTCGTCTACAAATCCTTCGGTTGAAATGCCAATCGAAGCGTTGCAAAGTGGTTGGGCTGAACAATCACCCGAAATGTGGTGGGAGTATGTGAAGGAGGGAGTGCGTAAAGTGGGCAAGGATTTCGATCTCAACGAGGTTAAATCTATAGGTATCACATATCAAATGCACGGACTTGTGGTTGTCAACAAAGAGGGTCGACCACTTCGCAAATCTATCATATGGTGCGACTCTCGCGCTGTGGAGATCGGAGCAGAGGCTTTGGAGGCTTTGGGTAATGACTTTTGTTTGGAGCATCTGTTGAACTCTCCAGGTAACTTTACGGCATCTAAATTGGCATGGGTCAAGAGAAACGAGCCAGAGTTGTTCGATCAAATCTATAAGGCGATGTTGCCAGGAGATTATATCGCCTATAAATTGTCGGGTGTAATGTCGACCACAAACTCAGGATTGTCGGAGGGTATCTTGTGGGATTTCAAGGAGGAGAAGATCGCAGGTTTTGTGGCAGATTACTATGGTATTCCGCTAGAAATGTTCGCAGATATTAAACCATCTATCGGCGTTCAGGTATTTACGTCGGAGAGTATCACCGAGGAGTTGGGTCTCCACGCTGGAACCCCAATTTCGTATAGAGCAGGAGACCAACCCAACAACGCATTCTCGTTGAATGTTATGGAGGCGGGCGAGATCGCTGCAACAGGAGGTACGAGCGGTGTTGTATATGGAATTATTGATACCCCTAAGGCAGATCCAAAGTCGCGTGTAAATCCATTTATCCACGTTAACCATACAGCTGAGAATCCTCGATATGGAGTGTTGTTGTGTATCAATGGAACGGGAATCGCCAATGCGTGGGTGCGTCGTAACTTTGCGCCAAGCATTGATTATAGTGCACTTAACGATATGGCGGCTGGTGTTGAGGTCGGTAGCGGTGGGGTAGTTATGTTGCCCTTCGGAAATGGTGCGGAGCGTATGTTGGAGAATCGCTACACAAAGAGCGAATTTGTGGGCATAGATCTTAATATTCACAAATTGGCTCACATTCTTCGTGCAACACAAGAGGGTATCGCATTTTCGATGAGATATGGAATCGACATTATGCGCGAGATGGGACTCAACGCTAATATCATCCGTGCAGGTTTGGCAAACCTGTTCCTAAGTCCACTTTTCCGTCAAACACTTTCGACTCTGTGTGATGTTACGATCGAGCTATATAACACCGATGGTGCATTGGGTGCAGCACGTGGTGCCGCGTTGGGCGCAGGGTTCTATGCAGATCGCGAAGAGGCATTCCGCTCGCTCAAAAAGTTGCAGAGCGTAACTCCTATCGAGGAGGATAAAGAGGCGCTCGAAACTGCATACACAAAGTGGAAGGAGGAGCTACAAAGACAATTATCAAAGTAACATTTACAAATAATAACTAATTTATAAAACTTTAAAACAAATAAAATTATGGCACAAAAAGAGTATTTTCCATCGGTAAAAAAGATTCAATTCGAGGGTACAGAGTCTAAGAATGCAATGGCATTCCGTTACTACGATCCAGAGAAGGTAGTATATGGTCGCAAGATGAAGGATTGGTTCAAGTTCTCTATGGCTTGGTGGCACACATTGTGCGCTGAGGGAGGCGACCAATTTGGTGGTGGAACAAATAAACAAGAGTGGAAAGTTGAGGGTTCAGCTTTGGAGCAAGCTAAGGCTAAGATGGATGCTGGTTTCGAGTTTATGCAAAAGATCGGTATCGAGTATTATTGTTTCCACGACATCGACCTTATCGACGAGGGTGCATCGGCTGAGGACTATGAGGCAAACTTGAAGGCTATCGTTGCATATGCTAAGGAGAAGCAAGCTGAGACTGGAATCAAATTGTTGTGGGGTACAGCTAACGTATTCTCTAACGCACGCTACATGAATGGTGCATCTACAAACCCAGATTTCGACACCGCAGCACGCGCAATGTTGCAAATCAAGAACGCTATCGATGCAACTATCGAGTTGGGTGGCGAGAACTACGTATTCTGGGGTGGTCGCGAAGGTTATATGAGCCTTTTGAACACAGATATGAAGCGTGAGAAGCAACACCTTGCAATGATGTTGGGTATGGCACGTGACTATGCTCGTTCTAAGGGATTCACAGGTAACTTCCTTATCGAGCCTAAGCCAATGGAGCCTACAAAGCACCAATATGATGTAGATACTGAGACTGTTATCGGTTTCTTGAAGGCTAACGGTTTGGATAAAGATTTCAAAGTGAACATCGAGGTTAACCACGCTACACTTGCTGGTCACACTTTCGAGCACGAGTTGCAATGTGCAGTAGATGCAGGTATGTTGGGATCTATCGACGCTAACCGTGGTGACGCTCAAAACGGATGGGATACAGACCAATTCCCAATCGACATCTGCGAGATTACACAAGCTATGATGGTTATCCTTCGTGGTGGTGGTATCCAAGGTGGTGGTACTAACTTCGATGCTAAGGTTCGCCGTAACTCTACAGATCCAGAGGATTTGTTCATCGCTCACATTGCAGGTATGGACATCTTCGCTCGCGGTTTGGAGTGTGCAGCTGCACTTTTGGAGGAGTCACCATATGAGTCTATGCTTAAGGAGCGTTACGCATCATACGACGCTGAGATGGGTGCTAAGTTCGAGGCTGGTGAGTTGACATTGGAGCAAGTTGCAGATTACTCACGTGCTGCAGGTGAGCCAAAGCAAATCAGCGGTAAGCAAGAGCTTTACGAGGCTATGGTTAATATGTACATCTAATAGATTATACATCTAGTTATCTAGTTATAAAAATACTCTCTATTGCCTTTAGTGGTAATAGAGAGTATTATTTTTGTAGTGGTTTTACGTAATCGTAATTTTGTGTTGTAACTATCTCTGTGATGATTTTCAATTACCCCTTTTTATTTTCAAAAGGGTCAACCCCTAACTTTTCGATATAGTAGTTGCGGAGTTTTTTGATCTGTTCATCGTTAAAGTTTCTGTTGCAGTTTAGTTTGCAGAGCCTTACGTTGTTCATAATCCTAATTCCATAGGCTCTAATGCGTTGAGGGGTTTTAATAACTCTTGTTCCCGCCAATCGAGTCATTGCAAATAGCCATAAATCATCTCCTGCAGGGGTAAGGCGTGTCGCTAATTCACTATCTAAAAGATCTTTATACATCACACTCCCCTCAACTCCGTGAGGTGGCGGATACAACACTCCGCTTACACCCGTTTGTAGTTG
The DNA here is from genome assembly GCA_047173645.1 of Rikenellaceae bacterium. Lineage (GTDB taxonomy): Bacteria > Bacteroidota > Bacteroidia > Bacteroidales > Rikenellaceae > Alistipes. Next base: position 14,164 of record JBCQUZ010000021.1, on the reverse strand, counting down.
GTTGTAATCATTATTCTTTCTTAATCCGCCCCATTTGCCATAAGGCATTAGGTTGTTTTGTTTATCAAAGGTTAGAGTTTGTACTCTATTGGCAATTACACATTTAGGATAGGTCGCATATCCACCCATCAATAGTTGAGTGACATAGTTTGGATAAAAAATATCGTCATCCACAGTCACAATTATATCGTTGGGATACTCCCTCATCGCATAGTGATATTTGGTGTGCGATCTAAAATCTTTGTCGACCAATCTCACCTCTAATCCACGTCCTATAATCCTGCGCAAACTCTTTGGCAACACATCTATCGACGCAAACTGCGCCTTCGACAAATATAGCACAATCAAATCGGGTTTAGCTGTTTGTCTAATCATAAGTTCAACAACCATCCACACAACATTTATTCTTGCGGGGAATGATGTCAAGGAGACTATGAGTCGCGGATTATTGGGATCAGCTTCGCGTGTTTCGAGGCGATGTTTATCTCTTGTCAGCCTCAAAGCTATTGGGATAAATAGTTGTCCCAACTCAACTGCTATCAATCTTATAAACCCATAATAGTGCTTCACTGCACCCGTGTTACTACGTTTGTTATCTATCGCCCAAGCGTATAGTTTCAACAGAGAATTTACCATATTTTTATTTTTCTTAAGGTTTTGAGTTGTATTTAGAGGTTAATTTGCAATTATAAGTTGTCCACATCTTTTTACCAAAAAAGATATGCCATCACAATAGCGGCAATAATCCCCATCAAATCAGCCACCAGCGAATATGTCAAAGTATATCGAATACGCTTAATCGCCACAGATCCATAATATAGAGCCACCACATAGAATGATGTATCGGTTGACCCCTGCACAATACTCGATAATCGCCCTATGAATGAATCCACTCCATAGTTATTCATCGCATCAATCATCATCCCTCTCGCTCCACTTCCGCTGAGTGGTTTCATCATAATTGTGGGTAGAGCCCCTGTGAAATCGGAGTTTATACCCATATAATCCAACGATGAAGCTATACCCCCAATCAAATAATCCATCGCCCCCGAAGCTCTAAATACCCCGATAGCAACCAATATCGCCACTAAGTATGGAATTATGGTTATTGCTGTTTGAAATCCACCCTTTGCTCCCTCGATAAAGCTCTCATAGACATTCACTTTGCGCCAAACTCCAATAGCTATAAATAGAGTTATTATAGCCATCAGCAACATATTCGACACAATTGTTGCATACTCCGAAAGTGCATTCTTGTCGCCCGAAGTAAATAGATATGTCAGCAGAGCAATTATAGCGAAAAATACCCCTCCAGGGATTAATATTTCACGTTGCAATAGATTTATACGTTGCTTTATCGCCGCCAAAGTTATAGCGGTTATTGTCGACACCCCCGTTGCAATCATAATCGGCACAAATACATCGGCTGGATTCTCGGCACCCATCTGAGCACGATACATCATCACCGTTACAGGAAGTAGAGTTAACCCCGAAGCGTTAATCATCAAGAACATAATCATCGAATTACTTGCCTCCTCTTTGCGTGGATTTATCACTTGAAGTTGTTGCATAACATTCAATCCTATGGGAGTTGCAGCATTGTCGAGACCCAAAAGGTTTGCCGAAAAATTCATAAACATCGCACCTGTCACAGGGTGATCTTTGGGTATTTCGGGAAACAGCTTTCCGAATAGAGGAGCCGCTCGTCGAGCCAACATATCAACCACGCCAGCCTTTTCGCCAATCTTCATAACCCCCAGCCACAAACATAACACTCCTGTGAGCCCTATCGAAATCTCGAAACCCATCTTCGCATAACTAAATGTCGATTCAACCATCGCCGAGAAGAGATCCCCTCCCCCCATCAACGAACCAATAGCTCCAACTGTAAATGCAATCAAAAAGAAAGCTGCCCATATATAATTTAATACCATAATACTACTTTATTTTACTATTCTGTGATATTACCCTTAGAATATTACCTCCCATAATCTTAGCTATATTATCTGCCGAGTGTCCGTGCCTAAGAAGTTCTACCGTGAGGTTTAAGAACTTAGAGGCATCCTCGAAACCCTCTACACCGCCTCCACCATCGAAATCGGAACCAATACCCACATGGTCATATCCCACAAGGTTAACCACATGTTCGATGTGATTCACAATATCAAACAACGTCGCACGTGATTCATCTACATTCAAAAAGCCACCATATCCACACACCTGCACAACTCCCCCTTTGTCGGCAATTAACTTTATAACATCGTCGGATAGATTACGCGGATGGTCGCAAAGTGCCTTGCACGACGAATGCGAAGCGATGATGGGTTGTGTGCTTAGCCTCAAAGCGTCGAGTGTAGATTGCTCTGAGGTGTGCGACACATCGACTGTCACCCCCAACTGGTTCATCCTTTCTATCACCTTAGCTCCGAAATCACTCACTCCGCCATATATTGAACGCCCCCTTGCCGAATCGCATATGGCATTGGAGCCATTGTGACACAGGGTAATATATACCACACCTAGCTCTTTTAGTCGATCAATATTATCAATATCTAAACCTATGGCGTGTCCATTTTCGACCCCTAACATTACACTTTTGAGCCCCTTTGATTTGGCATATATAACATCCTCTGCACTGCGTGCAACAACAATTTTGTTGCTCAATTTTGATATATCATCTCCAAAACGCTTCAATGTCGAAAAAGCGATCTCTGTAGCCTCCTCCATCGGAGTGCTTTGCGGAATATAAGCCACTGTTATGGTTGCATCCAACATTCCCTCGTTCATCTTCACCAAATCAACTTTGGCATTTGAACACCGTTGCGAAAAGTCGAAACCTCCTAGGTCATACAACATTGGGGTGTCGCAGTGTGAATCTACAATTGGATTGAGTGAGTGTATCATTTTGGCTTGGTGGTATAGATCTGCTTCGCCCACAAAGAATGAAAAGAGTTGTTTCATTTCGGGTACCCCACCTGTAGTTGCCATATTTTCGGGGTGACATTGCAGTGCAATGACTTTGCTAAATGGATAACCTTCGACCCCCTCGACAACTCCATCTACGGAGTGAGCTACAGCCTTTAGCGTGGGTGCAACATCTTTGATCGCTTGATGATGACGCGAATTTACCCCCATATTAGTTGTGCCGACAATCGAGTGTAATAGAGAGCCTTCGACAATATTTATATCGTGAACTGGGAGGTGTTTATCTGTTAATATTGAGTGCGAGACAAGTGGAGCTTGCGTGTACATCGTCGGAAGATCTTGATATATCGACCCACCCAATGCAACATTCACAACTTGACACCCGCGACATATTCCCAACACAGGCACTCCGCGATCCATAGCGGTGCGCAAAAGTGCAAATTCATAATAATCCCTCAATTCGTTTAGCTCCGTGAGGTTAGGAATATTTTCTTCGCCAAAATATGCTCCATCAATATCATCGCCACCGCTCAACAACAACCCATCGACACTCCCCACCAACGAATGTAATGCCTCTTTGGGGGTATTGTCTGGAATAATAATAGGCACCCCTCCAGCGTCGATAATAGCTTGAGAGTAAGCGAAATGTAATGCTGAGTTTTCATTCATTATATTTGCCGATATAGCAATAATCGGCATCAAAACCGACAATCGCAAATTATCATCGTCGAATCCCTTTTTAAGATCAAAAAACATCGTTATAGTTTGGTTAGTTTTATGAGTCGTCATTTGAGCCACCACCATGGGTGAGCAATATTCTTAACTTTAATATGCAGTAAAGGTACTATTTTTTCTGAAATTTTTATAATTTTGTACCGCAAAAGGCGCACTGCGACCTTCGATAACAGATAAAAAGTTAAATAAATGAGCAACAACGATGGGGCAAACAAGCCCGTAGGCGAATACTCCGTAAAATTCAAAGGACGTAAACCCGAAGAGGGAGATGTACTTATACGCACCAAAAAACGATACCGCCAAAAAGGCGAAGTGGTATCAGGCGCTTCAAAAATGAGGGCTGCCTACAAAACTAGAATCGCCAAAAAAGGTGGCAAGAGATAGGGCGAGATCTCTTAATTTATTATGGTATAATGGTGAAAATAGTTGCTTGAGCTACTGTAATTACTTATTATATAAATAATTAAAAGTAGTTTGATGAGGATGGCTTTATCAAACTACTTTTGTTATGTCAAAACTGGAATCCAAATCTTTCTCTGAGCATCCAGCTAAGGTAAAAGCTATAAATTTGCTTTTGAACTACTGCATTGTTGTTTTAAACATTACGTATTTTGTCGTCAAACGTAGCAAGTGCTGCTTTGGCACCTTCGCCCATCGAAATCACTATTTGCTTGTAGCTTACATCTGTGATATCTCCTGCTGCATAAACCCCTTTGGTCGATGTGCGACCATTGCGATCTACTTCGATTTCGCCAATGTGATTGACTGCAACTAAATCATAGAATATAAGTGAGTTAGCTGATAGTCCAATTTGGATAAATATACCATCCATAGCCATTTCAACCATCTGTTCTGTTGTGCGATATATAAGTTCTATGGCGGTAACCTTCGTGCCATCGCCAATGATTTGGGAGATTTGCACATTGGTCATAATTTCGATATTTCCAAGCGTGCGAACCTTCTCTTGCAACACTTCATCGGCTTTGAGTGAAGGCATAAACTCAAGTAATGTAACCTTTTTACATATGCCCGAAAGGTCTATCGCTGCCTCGACTCCTGAATTGCCACCGCCAATTACCGCAACGTTTTTGCCTTTGAATAGAGGTCCATCGCAGTGGGGGCAAAATGCAACTCCACGTCCGATATATTCACTCTCTCCTCGGATCCCCAATTTACGCCACTGTGCACCTGTGGCGATGATTAGTTGTGGAGCCTCAATTATTTCGCCTCCTTTGACCTTCAATTTTTTTAGTTCATCATCGAACTCCGCACCCTCGATTGTTCGATTTTCGAGAATATCAATTGTGGGATACTCTAGCATCTGAGCTTTTAAATTGTGTGCTAATTTTGTACCCATAATGGTTGAAATAGATGGAATATTTTCGATAGCTCCAGTTTCATTCACTTGACCACCAATGCGTTCCGCAACAACAGCAATCGTTAACCCTTTGCGTGCTAGATATATAGCGGCTGTTGCTCCTGCGGCACCTCCTCCTGCAATAGCAACATCGTAACGGCGAATAACCTTTTGGTGGGACTCTTCACTGCCATATTTTGATTCTAATTTTGTGAGTAATTCTGCGATACCTCCACGTCCGACATGAAACAATTCACCATCAGCATAGACCGTTGGTACAGATTGAATATTTAGATTGTCGACCTCGGATTTGTAAATGGCACCATCGACTGTTTCATGTTTAATATTATTACTGCAAATCGCCATAATATTAAGCGCTTGCACCACATCGGGGCAGTTAGTACAAGTTAATGATACATATGTAGTTAGATTTATTGATCCTTGTAACTTCTTGATACGTTGTATAGTAAAGTCATCGGGAAGGTTTCGACCTTTGCCGTCGAGATTGAGAATTGCAAGCAACAGCGATGTAAATTCGTGACCATTTGGTATTGCACGAAATTTTATACCATAATCTTTTCCATCTTTCAAAATAGAGAATCCAACCTCTTCGATCTCCGATTTTTGAAGGATAATATTGGGTGAACAATCAGCAACATCGCCCAAAAAATCAATCATCTCATCTGCTTTTGTACTTTTATCGTCGCCAACAAAGAGCGTATATTGCGAAACAAGTGAAGAGAAAACTCCCCTCACTTGATCTTTTAATGTGTTGTCTAACATATCTTTACACCATTTAGATTTTACCTACAAGGTCTATACTTGGAGTGAGTGTCTCGGAACCCTCTCTCCATTTTGCGGGGCATACTTCGCCATCGTGCGATGCAACAAATTGAGCTGCCTTAACTTTGCGAAGGAGTTCATCGGTATTGCGTCCTATTGCATTATCTTGAACCTCAGCCAGTTTTACCTCTCCTTCGGGGTTCAACACAAATGTGCCTCGATATGCCATGCCTGCATCTTCGATCATTACGCCAAATGCACGAGCTAGGACTCCAGTTGTGTCAGACAACATTGGGTATTGGATTTGGCGTATAGAATCCGACGCGTCAGCCCACGCTTTGTGAACAAAATGCGAATCGCAACTTACCGAATATACCTCTACATCCATCGCCTTGAACGCTTCATATTGATTTGCCATGTCGACAAGCTCTGTCGGACATACGAATGTGAAGTCGGCAGGGTAGAAGAATAATATTGCCCATTTACCTTTAAGATCCTCTGATGTTACTGTTTTAAACTCTCCGTTGTGGTAAGCCTGAACCGAAAAATCGGGAAGCATTGAATTGATAATTGATTCCATAAAGTTTTAATTTTTAATAAGTTAAAATCAATAATTATGGAATCAATATTAAGGACATTTTGTTAATGATTATTTTTGCAACAACTACTCTTACCATTGATCCACGATCTAACTATTGAATTTAGAAAGAGTATTACAAATAGCGTGCTACAAATTGTTTGCCACCATATTGGTCCATGTGAACAATTCTCGTGCGAGTGTGCATGGTCATGTATATGGTCGTGTGTATGGTCGCAACAAATATCCATCGGCATTATTGAGCTGAACCACTCTTGTGGTAATACGAGGTCTATAATAATTGCGCAGGTGATAGCTCCTATGACAATAGAAATAAGATAGATAATAGTTTTGCGCATGCCTATTTCGCGTTTAAGAATTATAAGTGATGCGATATTGGTTGCAGGTCCAGCAAGAAGCAAAACAAATGCAGCACCTGGTGATATACCCTTAAGCATCAGCGATAAAGCAATAGGAACAGAGCCCGTAGCACAAATATACATTGGCACTGAAACCAGCAGAATAAGCAAAATATTGAGCATATAGTGCTCTCTAAACATAACAAAAACGGAGTCGGGAACAAAAGCTGTGATTGCCGCCGCAATAAATAATCCAACGATTAGCCATTTGCCAAAATCTCCCATTATTTCGACAAAGCCATAGCGTAGTGCAGCTTTGAGACTTGGTTTTTGGGGTGTCGAGTGGTCGCATCCACAACCGCAGGTGTGTATATGTGAATGGTGTGTATCAGTAGCTGGTTGTGACGAGAATTTCATTTTAGAATAGTCAATCTTCTTGTTTTTCTCACTGCCAAATTTATCGACCAACACGCCACCAAATATTCCAACACAAAGAGAGGCTATTGGTCGAATAATTGCGAATGGAAGCCCTAGTAATGAGTATGTTGCCAAGATTGAATCCACTCCAGTTTGTGGTGTACCCACCAAAAAAGCTACTGTTGCACCATCCGAAGCACCCTCCTTTTTGAGCGACATCGCTGTGGGAATCACGCCACACGAACACAATGGAATAGGGACTCCTAGGAGTGCCGCTCCAACAACTGATCGAAAACCCTTGCGATGTAAAAATCTAGCGTATAGGTTTTTAGGTACATACACGTGAAGTAGACCCGATATAAAGAATCCTAAAATGAGGTAGGGCGACATCTCATTTAGGATCGTAAGCAATTCGTTAAGATAATTCATGATAAAAATTTTACGCAAATATCGTGCTTTTTTTGAGGTTTTGCAATAGCAAATAGTGGGTAATCATACGATATAGGGGTGTATGTATAGATAAGAAGGGTGGTGTATATATACAAAAAAACCTTGGTAACAAATCTGCCACCAAGGTTTTATAAAAAATAGCTTTTCGCTTATTACTTAACCTTCTTGTATCCGTAAACTGCGCGATCACCAAGCTCCTCCTCGATACGAAGAAGTTGGTTGTACTTAGCCATACGGTCTGAACGGCTCAAAGAACCAGTCTTAATTTGACCAGAGTTTGTAGCAACTGCGATGTCAGCGATTGTAGCATCCTCAGTCTCACCTGAACGGTGTGAAGTCACGCTAGTGTAACCTGCACGGTGAGCCATCTCGATAGCGTCCAAAGTCTCAGACAAAGAACCGATTTGGTTAACCTTGATAAGGATAGAGTTTGCACAACCCATCTCGATACCCTTCTTAAGGTACTCAACGTTAGTTACAAACAAATCGTCACCTACCAATTGGCACTTGTCACCGATACGCTCTGTAAGCTTCTTCCAGCCTTCCCAGTCGCCCTCGTCCATACCATCCTCGATAGAGTCGATTGGGTACTTAGTGATAAGCTCCTCCATGTAGTCAACTTGCTCGTCAGAAGTACGCTTCTTACCAGTCTCGCCCTCGAACTTAGAGTAGTCGTAGATACCATCGCTGTAGAACTCAGATGAAGCACAGTCAAGACCGATCATTACATCTACACCTGGCTTGTAACCAGCCAACTCGATAGCCTTCATGATAGACTCCAAAGCATCCTCAGTACCAGCCAAAGTTGGAGCGAAACCTCCCTCATCACCTACTGCAGTCGAAAGACCACGATCGTGAAGAACCTTCTTTAGTGAGTGGAATACCTCAGCACCCATACGCAATCCCTCGCGGAATGATGGAGCACCTACTGGACGGATCATGAACTCTTGGAATGCGATAGGAGCATCAGAGTGAGAACCACCATTGATGATGTTCATCATAGGAACAGGAAGAGTGAAAGTGTTAACACCACCGATATAACGGTAAAGTGGCATACCAAGATACTCAGCAGCAGCCTTAGCTACAGCCAAAGATACACCAAGGATAGCGTTAGCACCCAAGTTCGACTTAGTCTTAGTACCGTCAAGATCCAACATCAAGTGGTCGATTGCACGTTGCTCCAACACAGATACACCCTCCAAAGCTGGAGCGATCTTAGTGTTTACATTCTCAACAGCCTTCAAAGTACCCTTTCCGCAGTAACGAGCTTTGTCGCCATCACGAAGCTCCAAAGCCTCGTTCTCGCCAGTTGAAGCACCTGATGGTACAGATGCACGGCCCATTACGCCTGATTCTAGAATAACGTCTACCTCTACAGTAGGGTTTCCGCGAGAGTCAATGATCTCACGAGCTACGATTTTTTCGATTTTCATTGCTTATGATATTAATATATGTGTACAATTTTTTTATCGCACAAATCTACACAATAATTATTATAAATCCAAATTTTTGTACGAGTTTTCGGCGGAGGCGAAATGTTGTTTTTTCGTTAATGGATTGTAACATAGGGTTATATTGTATAACGCCATTTAGTCACGATCATAAACATACCAATATGCGCCACCAACCAACAATGCACCACCAATAATATTGCCAAGGGTTGCAGGTATCAAGTTTTTGGTGAATAATTCCCACACACTAAGTTCGAAACCCTCCATCATTGCCACAGGCAAAAAGAACATATTTGCCACAGAGTGCTCATATCCAATCGCAACAAATGTCATCACAGGGAACCATATAGCTATAATCTTGCCCGCGACGCTCTTAGACGAATAACCTAACCACATTGCCAAACATACCAACCAATTAGCTCCAATACCTTTGAGCATAGTGACATAGAATGGATTTGATGTTTTAGCACTTGCGATGGTCAAAAATCCATCTAAAGTAGGTTGATAGTGTGAAAGGTGGGGTAGATGTACCAAAAAATATCCAAAAAGCAATGCGCCCACAAAATTAGCTAGCCACACTATTGTGCAGTATTTCACAGCGGTCATTGCCCCTTGTCGCCCATTCATTACATTGGGTATAAAGTATGCGCAACACCCCGTAAATAACTCGCCTCCAGCCAAAACAATCATAATCAAACCTATAGGGAATGTCGCACCCATTAATATTTTGATGATTGCAGGGTTTGCCGAAGCCACTCCTGGGAACCCATATCCTATCATAATAGATAGAAGTGCACCTATAGATATATATGCGCCACCGAGTATCGCTAATATAAGTAGTTTCGAGAATGGATTTTTTGCCTTAGATTCAGCTCTATGGTTTACGTATTGAACAATTTCTTGTGGTTGTCTCATGGTTATTGGTTAATTTTTTTTGCGAATATAGCCACATAAAACCAAATTTCCAAACTTTTTTAGTTTCTCTCTGCTCTTTCGATATATCTTTCGCATTGACCACAAATATCGTATCCTAGCACTGCCCCCAATATAAAGTCTTGCTCTGGAGTGAGTTCATTGAGAGGTCTATCCACCATCATACGTATAGCCTTCACACATTCGCGTTTGCCAAAGAATAGATTTACGCGATTGCCCTTAAGCTCTTGGATATGATACTCTATGCCTTGTGAGTTTAATCTAAATATCGCGAACTCTAGGTGTTTGCGTTGTAGGGTATATAGTATCATATGGCGGATTCCCTTTTTGAACTCGTAGATATGGTTCAAAAATACCTTCATCTCGCGTGCGTTATCGTGCATGGCAATTGTTGTCATTAGCGCAAAAGTTTTTATTGTTAATTATTTAACAAAGGTACGCTTTTCATTTACAATAGCCAATAGCTATATTTTGCTAATTTTATGAATATTAGTAGCTATAAATGGTTATATGATCTGTTTGTAGATCTTTTATTTACATCTGCGAATCTTTCGAAAGGGTAATTTTACAACTCCAAATAGTGCCTCGCTAAATATTCCGCCACTCATTTTTGAGTTGCCCTCCTCTCTATCGGTGAAGATTATCGACACCTCTTCGATTTTGAATCCAAGTCTCCATGCCGAATATTTCATCTCTATTTGAAATCCATATCCTTTCATCTTAACATTGTTCAAGTCAATGGTTTCTAACACTTCGCGTCTATAGCCGACAAACCCTGCTGTTGCGTCATTTACCTTCATGCGAGTGATTATCTTCACATATCGCGACGCAAAGTACGAAAGCAACAATCTCGACATTGGCCAATTTACGACATTTACCCCCTTCACATATCTTGACCCGACAACAACATCGGCTCCCTTATCAACTGCGTCGCATAGGCGAATTAAATCGTTGGGGTTGTGCGAAAAATCGCAATCCATCTCGAATATAATATCATAATCGCGTTCGAGCCCCCATCGAAAACCATTTATATATGCAGATCCAAGCCCTAATTTACCCTCTCGTTCTACAATATGAAGTCGATTTTTGTATGACATCATATTGCGTTTGACAACTTCGGCTGTGCCATCGGGTGATCCGTCGTCGACAATAAGCAGGTCGAAATCATATCTCAGCGAAAAGACCTTTTCGATCATCGCCTCAATATTTTCTATTTCGTTGTATGTGGGGATTATAACTAATTTTTTCAAGTTGCGGTAATTTTGTAAAGTTACAAAGATATAATTTTTTTGTTAAACTCAAAATATATACCTCCAAAAGTTTAATGTGCTTTTGGAGGTATGTCGCTATTTCATATATCTTTTTTTCGATAGGGTAGCGATGTTAGTTATTGACATTTACACCATTAGATGATGATGTGGAACATACATTGCGGAATGTAGCAGGTGTCGATCCGTAGAATTTCTTGAATAGTTTGATATAATGCGATGTATTGGGGAATGTGCATTCCGACCCAATTTCAGAGATAGATTTACGTGTCGAGATCAACAATAGCTTTGAATAATTAAGACGTTGTTTAAGAAACCATTGATGTGGAGGAGAATCGAAAAGACGACGAAACTCCTTCTTGAATGATGTGAGCGAACGGTGGCATTGTTGCGCAAGTTCTTCGATCGAAACATCGTTGAAAATATTGGTATAAATGATCTGTTCGAATGAATTTTTAGTAGTGTCTATAGACCCAAAGATCTTATTAGTTAGGCAATTATCCTCGTGTGATACTATTAAATATAATAGCTCTGCAAATTTGATACTCTCCGCTAAAGGGTCGTGTGAAAAGTAGCCATTGGCGATATTTGTGCTTAATGTTGTGAAGAAGTTATTCAACAACTTAGGAGCCTTCATAGATACCCTGTTTGATAATCTACACTCTGGACAGGTGTGTTTGTTGGTGAATGTTAGAGAGTCGAGAGTTACAAAACTTGTGATGACTCTACATAGCTCTTCGGCGCTGTAATAAAATACAATCTGTTCGAATGTAGAGTTTTGGTCTACAATATTTTCTACGTGATGAGTGCCTAAACCTAAATAAAATATATCACCCTTGCTAACCTTGATATGTCTATCAGCATCGTATATAAATTTTTCGCCCTTAATTACATATCCAATTGCATGACGTGTGAGTACAGTTGCTTCAATGCCAGTATTTTGTGTAGATGTATATCTAACAATAGATGGTTTAGATGTAAAATTAGAATAATTTCCTTCCATGTTTTTCGTTTTTAGCTTGATGTTTTAAAGTTTATTTATCTATATAGTATTGTATTTCTTGATAAGAACGCCACAAATATACAATTAACAATATTAAATTGCAATAATACATCGAACAAATTGCATAAATCGCGCCAAAAATGGCTAAATTTTAAGAAATATATCGTAAAAAAGGATAAAAGACCAAATCATACACACTGTAACCATCTCAGTGAAGATCTCTAGACGGGTGTAATGTCATGGTAATATTAACCCAATCCTGATAACTTTGGCTATTCTTTATTATAATGTGTAAAACCAAATATAAATAATATAGAATGGCAACGATAAAAATTAAGTTTAAGGCATCGAAGGTTGAAGGGAGAGAGGGTGCGCTTTTTTTTCAGATAACTCACAATAGAGTAGTAAAACAGATAAATGTACACTGCAAGGTGAGTTTGGAAGATTGGAGTATGGGGAGGTCTCGATTGAATTTAATGAATGTGCTTAGTCGGCAAGATATTAAGCTGATAAACAGGTGGGATATAGTTCGCTTTGAGTATAAACGACTTCAGCAAATTATTTTCCACCGAGACATCTGTCAACAAAGATATAGCGTAGATGATATTGCTGAAATTTATGTAAAGCACCACAAAAACACCACTCTCTTTGGATTTACACTTGAGACCATAGCACGATTGAAAGAGGTCGGTAATATCACCAATGCAGAGAATTATTTCTCTCTATTGGTGAGTTTTATGACATTCCGTAAAGGAGAGGATATTGAACTAAAGTCTCTAAATAGTGATCTGTTAGAGGCGTATGAAGCCTATTTAAAACATAAAGTAGGAGGCTCGTCCCTTAATTCAATATCGTTCTATATGAGAACTTTGAGAGCTATATTTAATAGAGCAGTCGAAAAAGGATTGGTAAAAGAGCAAAGTCTATTTCGTAGGGTCTACACAAGTATCGAGAAAACAGCCAAACGAGCTATACCTCTCTCATATATCACAAAGTTAAAGGAGATTGATTTGATCGATCATCCAGAGCTGGAGTTTGCAAGAGATCTATTTCTCTTTAGCTTCTACACACGTGGGATGTCGTTTGTGGATATTGCCTACCTCAAAAAGCACGAGATCAAAAATGGTGAGTTTACATATCGTAGAAGTAAAACAGGGCAGTCGATACGTGTGAAGTGGGAGCAGTGTATGGCTGATATTGTGGATCGGCACAACATTCAGGAGTCTGAATATCTGCTCCCAATCATTACCAATCCTAAATATGATGCACGGCAACAATATATAGATATGCGAGATCGGGTGAATCGTAACCTAAAGCGACTTGCCTCTATAGCTGGGATTCCACACAATATAACAATGTATGTTGCACGCCACTCGTGGGCTTCGATAGCCAAAGCGAAAAACATATCAATATCAGTTATTAGCGAGGCGATGGGGCATGATAGTGAAGCTACAACAAAAATCTATTTAGCTTCGTTAGATATCGCTTTGATTGATGATGCAAACCGTTTGATTATTGGATTGGTGTAGAGTAAATATAATAATACTTTATATTATAATTTTGTATGTTAAGCAAAAATAGAGAGTGTATGTAGTACGATACTAATGTATTATAAACAAAGGGTTGATGTTTCAAGAGTTAATATTTAGTTTATAGGTGGTGCCTCTTTCTTTTGTTGTTGGTAGATTGAACTTTAAGTAGTGTAATATTTTTTATTAAGCATACAAGATAATATCACTTTTTTATGGTAAACTTAATAAAAAAAGTGATATTATTAAAAAAAATAATTAGGATTAGGCGCATAGAGCGCACTCGTTACAACACCCTCTATTCTTGATTTTGCCATTATTTACGATGCAAAGTACTGGGCTTAATGCGGTTTGTCTATAAGTTCAAATATTCATGT
>JBCQUZ010000109.1:0-6218 GCA_047173645.1 Rikenellaceae bacterium | reverse complement strand
CTGGGGCTCGAACCCAGGACCCCAACATTAAAAGTGTTGTGCTCTACCAGCTGAGCTACGAGATCTACACGCCATTACGATTTTGTGGGGTATTCGTTGCCGAGGTTACCTCTATTTCGTTTTGGTGATGCAAAGGTAGACATTTTTTCTTAATCTGCAAATTTTTGGGGTGTTATTTTTTGTAAAATATGAAGATTAAAAAATCCCATTCCGCGATTTAAGGTCGATCGGAGTGGGATTTTTTATGTCAACAGTATCTATATCAGACCTCTAGAAGGCGTAACGTAGATTACATATTATTTCAACTTATAGGTCAATGGTTGCTTCAATTTTTGTTGCTCCAAGATCACATAATCGAACCACTCTTCGGCTGAATTGAAAATCCAGCGGTTCCATCCTGCGCCCATATAGTATGCAAATGGCTCATTAGGCATATATGATCCCTTTGCGAGGATATGTCCTTGGGCTGTTCCTTTAGGTTCATCGAACTTCACAACCTCTGCTTTCATATCTTCTGGGAAGATTATAGAGCAGTATGTTTGCCATCCGAATATGTGGACTGGTTCTGCGTATGACGCATATCCTTTGCCTATGCTCTTTGACTCCGCTTCATCGTGAATAACGATTCCAGCTACCAAATCACGTTGTTTTGTTAGACCCTCATACTCCACCTCGATATAGTTGAAGTGTTTACCTGCGTCGAGGGTTATTGTGCGAACCTCGGTCACCATCTCGCCTCCGATTTCAACTGGGTCAAACTTCACCTTGAATGAGAATCTTAGACCTCCCTCATCGAGGATTTCGTATGTGTCATAGTAGCCTGGATAGATAATATCTCCACTCTCCAAAAGAGCAACTGTACCACAACCTAGAGTTGAACCTACAGGATAGTAATCCATACCTTGTCCGTGGTCGATATGGTACGAAATTGCGTCGTATAGCGTTTGTGAAGCCTTTGGGTTAGTTTTACGTAACTCTAGTGCCAATGCTCTATCGTGTGGGTCGTTTTCGATAGTATATAGGTGCTCCAAAACAGGCATACGTCCGCGTTTGGTGAATACATCAAAACCATTGAATACATCGCCATTGTGACCTGCTATTTTCGAATATACTCTAAATCCGATCTTATCGCTCTCCCATGCCAAATCATCCTTACGGTTTTTGTAGACCTTACCCACCGCTAGAGTATCGATTTTGGGGCGCTCGCCTTTGCGCAATGTGTAGGTTACGCTCGACGACGCGGGAACAATAGCTGGAAAGATTAACTTTTGGTCATATGTTGTTTGGGTTTGCACCGCTTTGCCTTCGGCATCGATAACAACATATTCATCGGGGTTCTCAATCTCGATCTCGATAATCTCTTTGAATCTATCAATTGACGAGCTGTTCTCGACAATCAACGTGCGCTCGCCTGTGCCACATGACACAAGAGCCACAAGAGCTAAAAATAAAATGAAGTGTTTTTTCATAGTCGTTTAGTTTATTGGTTTCTTTTTTATTAATTACTCCACATACATGGTTACTCCACATACAACACCAATCCTTTGAGGTATTCACCTTCGGGGTGGTATATATTAATAGGGTGATCTGCTGGTTGGGTGAGTTGGTGAAGGATTCTCACTTTGCGCCCTGCGATTGCCGCTGCCGAGAAAACCGTCGTGCGGAATAGCTCCTTGCTAACCGCTTGCGAGCAAGAGAATGTGAACAATATTCCTCCACTCTTGATCTGCGACATAGCGCGTGCATTGAGTCGTTTATATCCCTGCATAGCGTTACCCAACACTTTGTGGTGTTTGGCGAATGCTGGAGGGTCGAGGATTATGAGGTCATATTTGTCGCCAATATCTTTGAGATACTCCACAGCATCCACCGCCAAAGTTGAGTGGTTGACCCCTTCGCCGAAGTTCAATATCATATTTTCGGATGCCAACTCCACCGCTCTTTGCGATGAGTCCACCGAACATACCTCCTTGGCACCTCCTGCCATTGCATAGACCGAGAAACCTCCCGTATAACAGAATGTGTTTAGTACCGTGCGCCCTTTGGAGTAGGCTCCCACAAGTTCGCGATTATAGCGTTGATCCAAGAAGAATCCTGTCTTTTGACCCTTCTCCCAATTAATCGAGAATTTATGCCCATTTTCTAAAACTACATGAGCCTCTGACTCTTCGTCGCCACCATATAGATAACCATCCACAGCGCCCAAATTTGCATTGAATGGGAGTGTGTTTACACTCTTATCATATATGGATGTAAGTTTGTCGCCATACACCGTGCGCAACGCCCCAGAGATCATCTCGCGCGAATGGTACATACCCACCGAGTGACACTGCACAACAGCTCCCGAATCATAAATATCTATAATCAAACCTGGCAGAGAATCGCCCTCTCCATGCACCAATCTATAACATGTAGTTTGGTCACTGTCCGTAAGATTCAATGCACATCGCACATCATATGCCTCAGCAATTTTGGAGTGCCACCACTCCGCATCGAATGATTCTCCTTCGTCAAAGCTCAACACCCTAACGGCGATAGATCCGATTTGATAGTGCCCCGAAGCGATAAATTCGCCCGATTTGATGTAAACATCCACCACATCACCCTCTGTGAGCTCTCCATCTTTTACTATTTTTTCGATCGCACCCGAGAATATCCATGGGTGACAACGCAACAGGGAGCTCTCCTTTCCACGTTTGAGATATATTTTTGGTCTCATATTTATATTTGAAATCTTTATTTTTTTTGTGGTAATTTTTGTAACTTATTATATATTTCGATACATACCCAAGCATCTGTTGCCGCATATATCTTTTGTTGGGGTGTAAAACTTTGAGCCTCCCAGTTGCTTAGGCGTTGAGCCTTGGAGATTCTGCATCCGAGCAATATAGCGGACATTTTACGAAGGCTCTTTTCGCCAATACCCCATTGCGCAACTATTGATTGCAGATCTATGAAACCTCGCTCTTTGAAGTGTCTAAGAACTTTGAGCGCGCGAATATCACCCACAACATCGGCTCCTAGTTTTTTGATTTGCTCGCTCTCCAGAATTTTGAGTATTGGGCGAGCCAAAGGGATTTTATTGAGTCTAAAGAGGTAACAACAATTAGGCGTAGAGAGTTGCAACAGAGCAACTTTATAACTTACTCCAGCCTTGAATGATGGGCGTGTTTCGGTATCGAAGCCGATGATGGAGTATCTCTCCAAATCGTCACATGCGGCGATTATATCCTCTTCGTTATCGACAACAACGATACGACCCTTAAAACTGAGGGCTGGGAGCTTAGAAGTCTCTTCGTTGCTAATTTTTTGTAGTGTTGATGGATCTATCATGATTTTATTAAGTGTCACAAAGATAGTAATAATATCTATCTATGTTCACTTCTCCGCCATTTTTTTAATCGTTAACAACCAAAAAAGGACCTTCATATCTTAATTTAGCGCTCTTAATTAATCTTTCGACACACTCTGCGACTTTATCATTTGGCTTTTTGAGTCGTTCGGCGAGTTGTTGAATGTCGCACTCCTGGAGGCTTATTATCTCTAATATATCGTCTGTTAACAACATAGGGTCGACTCGATCTTTACGAGATAGACACACATCACAAACACCACAAGGCGATGGATTCTCTTCGCCAAAATAGCTCTGCAAAAGGGATGAACGGCACATCTCCTTATTGTCTAGATACTCCAACATCACACCTATTCGCTCTTCGCACATGCGTTGCCTATGGAGATATGTGTCGGGTGATATGTATATCTCGTTGAGTTTCAAACGGTTTTTGAGGAGTCTAATTAGTGGCGTTTTCGATGACGATATATAGTATATTATCCTCAATGAGCTCAACTCTTTGAGTACCTCTACAACCTCATCAAAAGTCAATTGACACCACATAGCTATCTCACTTTCATCGATCTTTTTGAGATCCGAAAATATTCCACCATATAATCTTAACATGCAATTCATAACCAAATCCAAGCGTGGTTTGGAGATCTTCATATCATACAAATCATCGCGTCGAACCCTAAATATCACTCGCGAAGGGATCATAGCATCCTCTACATAAGACAAATAGCCATTCATCTCCAAGATTTTGAAAGCACTTCTTATTGTCGCGCCAAACAAGCTATGATCTCGACAAAAATCATAGATATTGAATTTGTACGATACAAACGCCCCTTCGTCATAAGCTATTGCCAAATAGCTACATAGAGAGTCATATATACTCTTCACATCGTCAATTGGAGGAAACTCCAACATCACTCTTTTGCGTATGCGCTCTTCGTCGGTTTTGCCCACCAAAAGCAACGCATAGCTTCGCTTACCATCACGTCCTGCACGCCCCGCCTCTTGGTAGTATGCTTCTAATGAATCACACATCGAATAATGGATTACAAATCTCACATCAGGTTTGTCGATTCCCATTCCAAAGGCGTTTGTCGCCACCATCACACGACATTTGTCTGTGATCCACTCCTCTTGCCTAAGCATACGTTCGGCATAGGGAAGCCCACCATTATAGTAGGTTGCCGACACTCCATCTTTGATTAATGATTCGCAAAGTTCTCGACTCTCATCGCGCGTACGCACATATATTATTCCACTTCCTCCAACACTTCGTAGTACACCCTCAATCTGCACTCGTTTATTATCATCATAGCGCACAACATAACTTAGATTTGGGCGCGAAAAATCGGTTCTGATAATGTGTTTCGATTCGAAGTGTAATTGCTTCATAATATCTTGAGCCACAGCATCTGTAGCCGAAGCTGAAAGAGCTAGAATCGGAATACCTGGCACCACTTCGCGAACCTTCGAAATATTAAGATATGAAGGTCTAAAATCATACCCCCATTGCGAAATACAGTGTGCCTCATCGACCGCCAACATCGACACAGTCATCTTTTGTAGACGCAACAAAAAGAGATCCGTTTCGACACGCTCGGGCGAGAGATACAAAAATTTTATATCGCCATATATACAATTATCCAACGCACGATCTATCTCGCGCTTCGATAACCCCGAATGGATTGCCACCGCCGAAATCCCTCGCCGACGCAATCCATCTACTTGATCCTTAATAAGAGCTATGAGGGGCGAAACCACAACACAAACCCCATCGCGCATCAAAGCTGGGATTTGGTATGTGATTGATTTTCCGCCTCCCGTGGGCATCAACGCTAATGTATCCCTACCACTAAGCACCGAATCTATAATCTGCAATTGCGAAGATCTAAATTCGGAGTAACCCCAATACTTTTGGAGAATTTGCAGTGTCGAGAGCCCCAAATCACCTTTGGCAACTCCATTTTTTTGCCGTCCCATAGGACAAAGGTATGAAAATATTTATAAAAAAATAGAGCTAAAAAATATGTATATTTGAAAAAAATATATAAATTGCGTCCTTATTATATAGTAACCAAACATTAAACCATGAAAAAACTAACGACCATATGTCTCATATCAATTATGAGCCTAATAGGTGTGTCTGTAATCGCCGCAACACAAAATAGAACATCCGCACAAACCACAACATCTCAAAAGGTGTCATCCGCACAAACCACATCAAAAACCACCACCCAACCAGTCAAAGTTCAAGAGGCTCAAAAGGTTGAATCAAAAGTAACATCAACAATGACTTCAACCAAATTTATGACCAACCTCAAAAATAGCGACGATGCAAAGAAGATCTCATCCAAAATTTCGAGCGTAAGTGGAGTGGAAAATGTTAATGTTGATGTAAAAACTAAGATCGTAACTGTCACTTACAACACCAAAAAGACAAGTAATGATAAGCTAATCAAAAAGTTCGACAAAATCAACATATCTGCAAAAATTATCAAATAGAGTAAATAGAGCAAATATACCTTAAGATAACCCAACCTTAAGATAGCTCAAAAGACAATCTAATTTATTAAAGATAACCTAACTTATTATACTATAAATATAAACAACCTATGAAACCCACATGACCTTCAGTCACCCAGAATGATGAAAATGACCTACGATGTATTATCTTTGTGTATTCACACATACATTATTATCTATGGGGTCAATATCATTCGATCAAGTAGTATCCAAGGGATGCGGGCTTGACATTCACAAGAAACTAATTGTCGCAACAATTGCAGGCGACACTATTCGCAAGCAAACCAAAGAGTTTGGAGCGACAACACGTTCATTGACAGAATTAAGAGATTGGTTATTGGAGCATGGG
>JBCQUZ010000020.1:0-34401 GCA_047173645.1 Rikenellaceae bacterium | reverse complement strand
TAATTTTTGTATATTTCGTTTCGCCTATTTGTAATCTTGCTCGTGAACACCCTTCACTGCGCGACCCGATGGATCGTTCATGTTCTTGAATGATTCGTCCCAAGCGAGTGCCTCAGCAGTACTACATGCTACTGATGGAACCGATGGAACACATGCAGCAGCGGTCTCAGATGGGAAGTGCTCCTCGAAGATTGTACGATAGTAGTACTCCTCCTTGTTGCGTGGTGGGTTTACTGGGAAACGTTCTGCTACCTTCTCCATATCTTCGTCGCTTACAGCGTCGGTTGTGATTTGCTTTAGAGTGTCGATCCAGCTATAACCTACACCATCTGAGAATTGTTCTTTTTGTCGCCAAGCAACACTTTCGGGCAACATATCTTCGAATGCTTTACGCAAGATCCACTTCTCCATACGACCATCCTTAGCCATCTTAGCCTCTGGATTGAGAGTCATCGCAACATCCATAAACTCTTTGTCGAGGAATGGAACACGACCTTCGACTCCCCATGCCGCCAATGATTTATTGGCACGCAAGCAGTCATATAAGTGGAGTTTATCCAATTTACGAACAGTCTCTTCGTGGAACTCCTTAGCGTTAGGTGCTTTGTGGAAATACAAATATCCTCCGAAGATCTCGTCTGCTCCCTCACCCGAAAGTACCATCTTGATACCCATAGATTTAATAACGCGCGCAAGCAAGTACATTGGAGTCGATGCACGAACAGTCGTAACATCATATGTCTCGATAAAGTAGATAACATCGCGGATTGCGTCAATTCCCTCCTCGATTGTGTAGTGCACCTCGTGGTGGATAGTTCCGATATGGTCTGCAACCTTGCGAGCTGCGATCAAATCTGGCGCACCATCCAAACCTACTGCAAATGAGTGAAGTTGTGGATACCAAGCCTCAGAATTATTGTCGCACTCCACGCGATTTGCTGCATAATATTTAGCTACAGCAGATACGATAGATGAATCCAAACCTCCCGACAACAACACTCCATAAGGAACATCGGTCATAAGTTGGCGGCGAACAGCCTCTTTGAATGCGTCGCGAAGCTTCTCGACAGATGCCTCGTTATCCTTAACCACGTCATAGCTTCTCCACTCGCGGTTATACCATTTAGTAGCTTTTTTATCTCCGCTCCACATATAGTGTCCTGGAGCGAATGGCTCGATTTTGGTGCAAGTACCCTCCAAAGCCTTGAGCTCTGAAGCTGCATAGAATTGACCTTTATCGTCCCAACCAACATACAATGGAATGATTCCCATATGGTCGCGAGCGATCAACCACTCATCCTTCTCGCTGTCATACAACGCAAAAGCGAAGATTCCGCTGAAGTAGTCGAACATCTTCTCCACTCCATATTTGCGGTAGAGAGCCAAAATCACCTCACAATCTGAACCTGTGAGAAATTTATATTCGTTTGCCATCTCGTTACGAACATCGCGGTGGTTATAAATCTCGCCATTAACAGCCAATACAACCTTTCCATCATCCGTATAGAGGGGTTGATTACCTGATTGTGGGTCTACAATCGACAATCTTTCGTGTGCTAAGATTGCATTTTCACCACAATAGATTCCAGACCAATCTGGACCACGGTGACGAATTTTCTTAGCCATTTTTAGGACAGCTTTACGCTGCTCCGAGGCTTTACCTTCAATATCAAATAGTGCTACAAATCCACACATAGTTTATTATATATTATATTTCGTAATTATTCGTTTGTTTTGAATTGTCAAATATATTTATTTTTTTTAAGAATATCTACTTTTTGGCTCATAAATATTGATAAAAATCAAAAAATATCTTTTTTTATCTCATTTGTTTCGAAATTTTTTCAGCTATAACCGCCATATATCGTCTGTTGCCATACTGTGCAATGGCTGTGATTCCATAGGCATCGACCCAAAAAAGTTCGTCGAATTTGGGGAGTTGATCTCTTGTTATGGGGAGCTCCGTAAATTCATATTTGCATCTTTGGATTGCATAGATAGCTAAACTTCTTTCGACACTCGCCATTTGGGGCGATGCAAATAGTCGATTGCCCTTGACGCAAAATAGAGGCGAGTCGTAGCAGCTATACACAACATCATCTGTTCCACACCTAATCGAAGCATCGGCACCCTCCAATGCAGATTGATGATGAGCCAATTCCGCTGCTGTGCGACGAGCCGAAGTGGGGTAGTCACCCAAGGGATTATCGTAGCTTTGGATTGTCACAAAGGGGTTGAAACATCGGAGTGTATAACCTTCATATATTGATTGTTCGGCTATTTTGAGTGATGTTTGACCATCGAGATATAACCTTAGTTCGACGTGGGTTGATAGTTGTTCTAGAACCTCACTTTTGCGAAGTAGCTCTTCGATTTGATCGGCAATTTGATCGCGCGAGAGTGTTATGCGTCTGAATTGAAGTTGCCAATAATATCTCTCCAATATTTCGCAATGCTCCGCTAGGTGGAGCGCTCGTAGGTGGTGGGTGTGGATGGTTTGGTATAGGTATGGAAGTTGCATTTTGGGCGAAGAGTCTAAAATTTGAAAATTAGATATTTAGATGGCAAATATCTTGAGCAATAGCTCTCGGAGTAGTTCGCCATCTGTTGCACCTCCTGTATTCATACCCTTGCTTTTGCCATCATATTCGCGCATAAGACCCAATATAGCAAATACTTTGGGGTTGCTCCAATTGCTACTATTTTGTTTGATTTCGGCAACTGCATAGGGGTTTCCAACCTTTAGTATGCGCATAAGTTCCACATCGGATGGAAACCTTTCGCCCTTTTGGCGAGTTAGCCATCCGAGGTAGTTTACGATGAATAGCTGTTTGAATTGACCGAAGAGGGTCGAAATTGTAACTAGTAGAGGGTTCGCTTTGGGGTTGTGGGCAAAGTGGTCGGCGATCATTAGGGATCTCGACATATTGCGTCCAAGCACCGCTTTGCATAGTTCGAAGTTGTTGAAATCCTTCGATATACCTATGTTTTGTTCGATATGAATATCCTCGATTTTAGTTGTTCCGCTGGGCAATGACAACATTAGTTTGGTGAGCTCATTAGATATTTTTGCAATATCTGTACCCAAATTATCGACTAACATAGAGAGTGCCTTTGGCGAAATTGAGCACCCTTTAGAGGCTACAAATGTGGTTAGCCATGCGCCAATCTCGTAATCTCGCGGACGAACAGACTCCAAAACTACACCATTTTTGACGATTGATTTGTAGAGTTGTGATCTTTTGTCGAGAGTTTTTTCTTTGTGGCACACAACCAAAATAGTAGATGGTGATGGCGACGAAGTGTAGTGTGCGAGCTTCTCTATTGCGCGGAGGTTTTGTGCCTCTTTAACTATAACGACCTCCTTTTCGCCCATCATTGGCATTTGGCGACAGCAATTTACAACCACTCCAGCATCGCTGTCGCGTCCATACATAACGATTTGATTAAATGCCTTTTCTGCCTCTGTGAGCACATTTTCGGCTAACATGTCGGCTATTGAGTCGATGAAAAATCCCTCTTCACCCATTAATAAATATATAGGTGCGAATTTCCGTGCCTTAATATCTGCCGATATTTGGGCATAAGCGGAGAGTGTATCTTTGAATTTCAGAGCTGATTTTGCCACCTTTATATTATCTCTTTAGTTATTTTTAGCACATTTTCGGTTGTGCTCTCTATTCTATATCTATTATCGGTGCGTCGACCTATTAACCATACTATATCGTTGCCACTGATTAGTACAAATTGCCTCTCCTTTTGGGGTATCGAGACCTTTTGATCTATCAAAAAGTCGCTCACCTTCTTTTTGCCAGACATTCCGAATGGGACAAACCAATCTCCCTCCCTCCATTTGCGAACCGTGAGTGGGTAGGTGAGTTTATCGGCATCTAGGAGTGCGCAATTATCTGCCACCGAAAGGGTCTCTATAAGGTCTATATCTGTGTGTTCGTGGTACAGAACCGAGTTTCCGCAATATGTGCGATTCTCTTTTTGTCCTATCATAACTTCGCAACAATCATCCTTTGCGATTGGGGTTATAAGGATCTCTTCGCGATCTATATACGCAACATACTCTTTGCCATAGAATCTCTTGCCCGATGAGTGTTTATTATCGTAGGCACTCAACAGAGAGTCCACCACATCGCCTTTTAATCCATACTCCGACGAAAGTAGTTCGTAGACTACAAATCCGCGCGGTAGGTCACCAGGAATGCGGTCGATATGCAAAACATCTATGCCATCACCTTGGTGCGAAATAGCCTCTTTGCGGATACGTTGCATACAGCTGTCAATAAACATTTGAGCATCTGTAAGTCGCGAAATATTTTGGCGCATGAGAGCTGTGAATTTAGGGGTGATCTCTTTGATGCGAGGAACTAAACCTAGACGGATTTTATTGCGCAGGTATTTTGTAGATTTATTTGATGAGTCCTCTCTAAATGGGATTTTGCTAGCCACCGCATACTCCAAAATATCTTTGCGCGAAGCGAACATCAAGGGTCTCACAACTTTGCCGATATGGATATTTATACCCGTCAACCCTCTGAGCCCTGTGCCACGCATTAGGTTAATGAAGAATGTCTCGATAGAGTCGTCGGCATGGTGAGCCACCGCGATAGCTGTGTAGTTGTGTGTGGCGCATAGCTCATTGAACCATTCGTAGCGAAGTCGGCGTGCTGCCATCTCCATAGACTCTCCTGTGCGCTCCATCTCGCCCGTTGTGTCGAATCTTTTGTTGAAGAACTCTGCGTTGCGCTTTGCCGCTTCGCGCTCTACGATAACCTCATCCTCCTCGCTCTCGGCACCTCGGAGTTGGAAGTTGCAGTGGGCAACGCCAACTGTGTAGCCAAGTTTTGTGAATATGTCGAGCAACACCATCGAATCTACTCCACCCGATACGGTGAGTAGAATCTTATCATCTTTTGTGACTAAACTATTTTGTTCGATATAGCTTTTAAAAGCGTCGACGAATTTTAACATGGCTACAATATATTTACTTCTGCGGAGATCTCAACTCCAAATTTTTCTTTAACGCGCAACTGCACATTTTGCGCCAACTCCAACACTTCGGCTCCTGTGGCACCTCCCAAATTAACTAACACCAATGCTTGAGCTTCGTGTACGCCAACTCGCCCTTGTTTGTGACCCTTCATTCCTGCTTGGTCTATGAGCCAACCTGCCGCGAGTTTTATCTTCGATTCATCGCCCTCGATGGGGTAGTGTGGCATTTGTGGATAGTCGACAAGCAACTTGTCGCAAACCTTTTTGTTTACTATTGGATTCTTAAAGAAGCTACCTGCATTGCCTAGCACAGCAGTGTCGGGGAGTTTTGAGCGACGGATCTCGCATATAACATCGCGGATATTACGTAGAGTCACCCCGTCGGCTTTGGCTTCGACACGTGACTTAACATCGGCATAGTCGAGCCTTGGTTGAGGTTGTCTATACAATTTAAGGAGTATAGATGTCACTATGACTCGCCCTTTGAGTTCGCCTTTGAATATGCTTTCGCGGTATCCAAATTCGCAATCTTCGTTGAGGAGTGTGTAGCAGGTGAGCGTTTCGGAGTCGAAGATCTCGACCTCCTCGATTAGATCCTTTACCTCGACTCCATAAGCACCGATATTTTGCACGGGAGCAGCTCCCGCCTTACCAGGTATGAGTGACAAATTTTCTGCTCCCCACAAATTGTTCTCTACCGACCACTCCACAAAATCATCCCACTCCACACCAGCGTCGACTCTTACGCGACACCACTTGCCACCCTTCGATTCAATTTTGATTTTGGATGATGTGGGACAGATGATAAGCCCTTCGTAGTTTTGGGTGAATAGGATGTTGTTGCCTCCTCCCAAAACAAGCCACTCTTCGGGTGACTCTTTGATAAAAATATCTATTAAATCATCCGCTTTGGTGAACTCTGCAATTCGTGTTGCTCGTGCGTCGATATGGAAACTATTACGCTCCGAAAGAGAAATATTGTTAAAAAATCTAATCATATTGCAAAGTTACAAATATTTTTATTATTTTTGACTTTATAAACGTATGTTTTAACCCAAAACTAATCAATAACCAACAGATAACTATGTTTACACAATCAGATTTGTCGCAAATTAGCGAACATGGACTCACCCCCGAAGCGGTTGAGTTGCAAGTAGAAAACTTTAAAAAGGGTTTCCCTTACCTTAAAATCGCACGCGCTGCAACTTGTGGCGATGGAATCACTCAACTCTCAGAGTCTCAAATTGCTGAGATGGTGGCGTTGTATGATGGCGCAATCTCGGGAAAGGAGGTTGTTAAGTTTGTTCCAGCATCGGGTGCTGCGACTCGTATGTTCAAGGAGTTATTCGAGTTTGTCAACGAAGATAAGCGCGGAAAGGGAATCGACAAACTTTTGGACAACATCGAAAAGTTTGCATTTTGGAGCGAACTTAAGGCTCTACTTCCCGAAGGAGCCGACGACAAAACTATCGTTAGTGCAATCGTAGCTAAGGGTTTGGAGTATGGCGCAAAGCCAAAGGCTCTTGTTTCGTTCCACGCTTATGGTGACGAGAGTCGTAAGGCAGTTGAGGAGCACTTGGTAGAGGGTGCTTTGTATGCGGCGTGTGATGGTGTTGTGCGTATTCACTTCACTGTGTCGCCCGAGCACTTGGCTGGTTTCGAGGCTCTTATTGCAGAGTGTTTGGCATCATACGAGGCTAAATATGGTGTGAAGTATGACATTTCGTACTCGACTCAAAAATCAAAGACTGACACTGTGGCGGTGACTCCAGAGAATGAGTTGTTCCGCACGGATGAAGGTAAGTTGCTTTTCCGTCCAGCAGGTCACGGAGCGTTGATCGAGAATATTGGCGAGATTGATGCCGATATGATCTTCGTAAAGACTATTGATAATGTAACTATCGACTCATTGAAGGCTGATACTCTTACATATAAGAAGGCTATTGGTGGTGTGTTACTAGCTCTTCAAACTAAGGCGTTTGAGCTAATCAAAGCAATTGATGCAGGTAGTGCTGAGCTTAGCGCTGTGGCTGAGTTTATCGAGGGATCACTATCTATGAAGTTGCCTGCGGAGTATGATATGGCGGCGTTGCGTGCAATCTTGGATCGTCCAATTCGTGTGTGTGGTATGGTGCGCAACGAAGGTGAGCCTGGAGGTGGACCTTTCTGGGTGAGCAACGAAGATGGCTCTGAGAGTTTGCAAATTGCAGAGTCTAGCCAAATTGCTCCAGAGGAGATTTCGCTTATGAAGGAGGCTACTCACTTCAATCCTGTAGATTTGGTTTGTGGAGTGCGTAATGTTGATGGCGTGAAGTTTGATTTGAGTGGCTATGTAGATCCATCGACTGGATTTATTTCATCTAAGTCGAGTGGCGGACGCGATCTTCGTGCTCAAGAGTTGCCAGGACTTTGGAATGGTGCAATGGCTAAATGGAACACAATTTTTGTTGAGGTGCCAATTTCGACATTCTCGCCTGTTAAGGTTGTTCAAGATTTGTTGAGAGCTCAACACTTGGCTGAATAATGCGGAGTAATTATATAATTTTATAAAATCAATAAAGGCGCTAGGGTTTATCTTTAGCGCCTTTATTATAGCAATATATTGTAAAAATGCAGTTAATATTTGAGAAAAACGGCTTTTGGGGTTACAACGTATAGAATAATTTCTTATATTTGCCTATTGTGATAGTTAAGAATTTTAAATAAATCTATATAAATATGGAAAATAAACTTCAACAGTTGACCCAAAAACTCTATGACGAGGGTTTGGAGAAGGGACGCTCAGAGGCAGATGCTTTGGTAGCAAAGGCAAAATCAGAGGCTGAAGAGATCGTTAAAAAAGCAAAGGCAGAGGCTCAAGAGATTGTTAAAAAAGCAAAGAGCGAAGCTGAAGATTCACTTAAAAATTCATTGACCGAGATCTCACTCGCAGGAAAACAGGCGTTGGCTAAGATCAAAGCGGAGATCAGTGGTGCAATAATTAATGGTGCAATCGCTTCGGGGGTGAAGGATGCTACTATGGATGCGGCATTTATCAAAGAGATATTGATCTCGGTAGCTAAGAATTGGGATGGTGCTTCGTCGTCGAAGATCGAGTTGCAAGCGTTGTTGCCCGAAGCGAACCAAAAGAGTTTGGATGTTGCTTTTGCGAAGAGCACCAAGGAGTTGTTGGCAGCAGGTGTTGAGGTAGGTTATTCAAAGGATGTAAAGTCGGGATTCAAAGTTGGCGCTAAAGATGGCGGATATTATATCTCATTTTCGGATGAGGATTTCGACGCTTTGATGCGCGGTTATTTGCGCGAAAAGGTGTCTGAGTTGTTATTTAAGGCATAAGGGTGATTATGTTTGAGACTCAATATTATAGTTTAGTCGCTGGTTTAAAGGAGTACTCTTTGGACGGTGAGGCTAAGGGTTTCGACGCTAAAGCGATTGTTGAGGAGATCATGGAGGGGGTGTCGGCAAAGGATGCTGAGGCTGTAAAGTTGCTCTATGGATATTACGATTGCGAAAATATCATCTCCTTTAGGTCGGGTCGCACAGCACACAACCCACTCGGAATGCTCACTCGCGAGCAGATCGAGGATAGAGTTGCGTGCGATGAGATGTTGCCCGAACAAGTGGCGCAAGTGATTGCTTCGTATAGTGATTCAGGTAGCTTGACGGAACTTGATGGAGGTGTGAAATTCGAAAAGGCGTTGTTTGGAGCCTATTATGTAGAGTGTGCTAAATCGTCGTGTTCGTTCCTTAGGAAATGGGCGGAGACGGATCGTAATATTCGCAATATTTCGACTGCTGTGGTTGCTCGCACAAAGGGTGTTGTTGTGGAAGAGGTGGTTGTTGGCGATGGTTATATTGTCGATCAATTAACTAAATCTTCGGCGGCTGATTTTGGACTTCGAGGTGAATTGTCCTATATTGATGGATTGATTGCGGCAATAAACGACGAGGCGAATATGGTCGAGAAGGAGCATAAGATTGATCTTATTCGTTGGGATGAATCGACAGATCTGCTTAATTTCGATTACTTCAATATAAATATGATAATGTCATATTTAGTAAAGGTCAACATTGTGGCTCGTTGGGCTATGTTGGATCCAAAGCGTGGGCGCAAATTATTTGAGGCGATGGTTGGTGAGTTGAGCGCTAAAGAGATGATAAATAAACAATAAAAATATATGAAAACTACGGGACGTGTAAATGGTATCATTGCCAATATCGTGATCGTTAAGACCGAAGGAGCTGTTGGTCAAAACGAGATCTGTATGGTGCATTGTGGTGGTATCAAGATGATGGCGGAGGTCATCAAAATTGTAGGCGACGCAGCCTATGTGCAGGTCTTTGACTCAACTCGTGGGTTGAAGATTGGCGACAAAGTAGAATTTGAGGGACATATGTTGGAGGCAACTTTGGCTCCCGGTATCCTATCGCGCAACTATGATGGTCTGCAAAATGATTTGGAGAAGATGGATGGTCTCTTTATCGAGCGCGGATCTATGACAGACCCTATTGATTTTTCGGCTGAATGGGAGTTCTCACCTCTTGCTAAGGTTGGCGATAAGGTTACGGGTGCTGCTTGGTTGGGCGAAGTTAAGGAGCAGTGGTTGATCCACAAAATCATGGTTCCTTTCGTTATGGAAGATACATACACCGTTAAGAGTGTAGCGAAGGCGGGTACATATAAAGTTACCGATACAATTGCAGTCGTTACCGATGCAGAAGGTGTAGATCACAATATCACAATGGTTCAAAAATGGGCGGTTAAAAAGGCGGTTCGTAACTATACGGCTAAACCTCGTCCATCAAATATCATGGAGACTGGAGTACGTGCAATCGATACCTTCAACCCAATTGTTGAGGGAGGAACAGGATTTATCCCTGGACCTTTCGGTGCTGGTAAGACAGTTCTTCAACACGCAATTTCGAAACAAGCCGAGGCAGATGTAATCATCATCGTAGCTTGTGGAGAGCGTGCAAATGAGGTGGTTGAGATCTTTGCGGAGTTCCCAGAGTTGATCGATCCACGTACGGGACACAACCTTATGGAGCGTACGATCATCATCTGTAACACATCAAATATGCCAGTTGCTGCGCGTGAAGCGTCAGTTTACACAGGTATGACAATTGCGGAGTATTATCGTGCGATGGGACTCAAGGTGTTGGTTATGGCAGACTCTACATCACGTTGGGCACAAGCACTTCGTGAGATGTCGAACCGTTTGGAGGAGCTTCCAGGACAGGATGCCTTCCCTATGGATTTGTCGGCTATTATCTCGAACTTCTACTCGCGCGCTGGACTCGTGAAGCTGAACAATGGAGAGGATGGATCAGTAACATTCTTGGGAACTGTATCGCCTGCGGGAGGTAACCTTAAGGAGCCAGTTACGGAGTCAACCAAAAAGGCGGCACGTTGTTTCTACGCATTGTCGCAAGGACGTGCAGACTCTAAGAGATACCCTGCAATCGACCCAATCGATTCATATTCAAAGTATTTGGAATACCCTGAAGTTCAAGCATTCTTGGATGAGCATGTTGAGCCACAATGGGCAGAGAAGGTTTCGGAGGGTAAGACTATCGTGCAACGTGGTAAGGAGGCTAACGACCAAATCAATATCTTGGGAGATGATGGAGTTCCAGTTGAGTATCACGAGAGATTCTGGAAATCGGAGCTTATCGACTTTGTGATCTTGCAACAAGATGCCTTCGATGATATTGATGCTAGTACACCTATGGAGCGTCAACAATTTATGTATAATATGATCTTGGAGATTTGTCGTAACTCATATAGCTTTGTCGATTTCAATGAGTGTTCTGGATTCTTCAAGACGATGATTAATAACTTCCGTCAAATGAACTACACGGTGTGGAAGAGCGATAAGTTCGAATCATATCGTAGCCAAATCGAGACGGCAGTAAACGAGAAGGTTATTAAATAAAGGAGAAGATTATGACAAAGAGTGCATTTCAAAAAGTATATACTAAGATCGACAACATCACCAAAGCGACTGTTACGTTGAAGGCTTCGGGCGTGGGTAATGATGAGTTGGCAACCGTGGGTGGTAAGCTAGCACAGGTCGTAAAGCTAATGGGCGAAAACGTTACACTTCAGGTGTTTGCAGGAACCGAGGGTTTGGCAACTAACTCAGAGGTGATTTTCCATGGCGAACCACCAAAGTTGAATGTTTCGGATAACTTGGCAGGTCGTTTCTTCAATGCTTATGGCGAACCTTTGGAGGGCGGAGAGCCTATCGAGGGTGAATCGCGCGAGATCGGAGGCCCAACCGTAAACCCATTTAGACGTATCCAACCATCGGAGCTTATCGCAACAGGAATTGCGGGTATCGACCTTAACAACACAATCGTGTCGGGTCAAAAGATCCCATTCTTCGCCGATCCAGATCAACCATACAACGCCGTGATGGCAAATGTGGCGCTTCGTGCCAAGGCAGATAAAATCGTTTTGGGAGGTATGGGACTTACCAACGATGACTTCTTGTATTTCAAGAGCGTGTTCGAGAATGCAGGTGCATTGGATCGTATCGTGTCGTTTGTAAACACAACCGAGGATGCCCCTGTTGAGCGTCTTTTGGTTCCAGATATGGCACTTACTGCGGCGGAGTATTTCGCTGTGGATAAGGGCGAAAAGGTGTTGGTGTTGCTTACGGATATGACACTATATGCCGATGCGTTGGCAATCGTATCGAACCGTATGGATCAAATCCCATCTAAGGATTCTATGCCAGGATCACTGTATTCGGATTTGGCGAAGATTTACGAAAAGGCGGTGCAGTTGCCCAATGGCGGATCAATCACGTTGATTGCCGTTACGACACTTTCGGGCGGAGACATCACCCACGCGATCCCCGATAATACGGGTTATATCACTGAGGGTCAGTTGTTCTTGCGTAACGATACCGACACGGGTAAAGTTATTGTCGACCCATTCCGTTCGCTTTCGCGTTTGAAACAGTTGGTGATTGGTAAAAAGACACGTGAGGATCACCCACAAGTTATGAATGCTTGTGTGCGTCTGTTTGCTGATGCTGCAAACTCAAAGACTAAGTTGGAGAATGGTTTCGACTTGTCGGATTACGATGAGCGTTCACTCAAATTTGCCCGCGACTATTCGCTAAAGCTGCTAGCTATCGACATCAATATCGAGATCGAGGAGATGTTGGATACCGCTTGGTCGCTTTTTGCAGCATACTTCACCAAAGAGGAGGTTGCAATCAAGCAAGAGTTGGTGGATAAATATTGGAAAGCATAGTTGCTATGGCAATCAAATTTCAATATAACAAGACCTCGCTAGGTGACTTGGGCAAACAGCTCAAAATGCGCCAAAAGGCACTCCCTACCATTAAGAGTAAGGAGTCTGCTTTGCGCTCGGAAGTCAAAAAGGCGAAGGACTCTACAAAACACTATAGCGAAGAGTTGGAGAGGTTGCTCTCTGAGTATGACTATATGGTGGCGTTGTGGGGTGAGTTTGATTGTGACCTTCTCCGCATATCAGATGTTGTACTTACGACACTTAAGATTGCGGGAGTGCGTACTCCAATTTTGGAGGATGTTGTGTTTGAGGAGAAGAGCTATGATCTATTTTCGTCGCCTGTGTGGTACAGCGACGGAATCGAGCTCTTGAAATCTATCGCACGCGTCAAAATTGAAGCAGAGGTTTTTGCATATAAGCAAGATCTGCTAGATTATGCACGACGAAAAACTACTCAAAAAGTAAACCTATACGAAAAGGTTCAAATACCTGGTTATGAGGATGCTATACGTAAAATCAAACGATTTATGGAGGATGAAGAGAACCTCTCTAAATCAGCACAAAAGATCGTGAAAACCAAACAGGCAGCCGCAGGGGAGGGGGCAATGTTATGATAGTTAAGATGTCTAAATATGACTTTGTCTTGTACGCTGGCGAGTGTGATGGATTTGTTCAGAAGCTCAAAGAGCTGGGTTTGGTCGATGTCACCACAACTGGCTGGGAGCCTTCGGATGAGGATCGAAATATCATTATCGAGATCGAGAACCACACCAAAGCGGAGTCGAAGTTGACGGATTTTGCCCAAAGAGAGAGTTTCGATTCAGAGGCTAAGGCTTATGCTTCGGGAAAGGATGCTTATGTGGCATATACATCTGTACAACAATCAATTGCAGAGTATGAATCTCAAAAGGCGACCTTCGAAAAGTTAGTGTTGGAGATGGATCCATGGGGAGAATTTTCACCTGCGGAGTTGTCGCTTATCAAGGAGCGTGGTGTGCAGATGAGATTTTTTGTCGCATCGCAATCAACTTTCGATGATAACAAAACAACTTGGAGCGAAGAGTTTACCATGGAGGTTATCAACGAGCGAGATGGGTATATCTACTTTGTATTGATAGGTGAAGGTAATTCAGATATTGATGCTCAAGAGGTTAAGTCTTTGCCAATGACTTCGACGCAAGCTATAAAGGAAATAGCGGAGCAGGAGGCAAAGATCAAGGTTTTGGATAGCGAGATGTCGAGATGCGCAAAATCCCTGGCGCTAATTTCGGAGCATAAGGCGGAGCTAAGCTCAAAACTTCAAGAGTTGCAAGTTAAAGCCACAGCCGAAGTTGCGGCTGATGGATCGTTGCTTGTGATGGAGGGTTGGGCAGAGAGCGAAACATCAGCAAAGGTCGATGCACTATTGGAGGAGTACCCCAATGTGGTATATTTCAAGCGCGACCCAACTCCCGAGGATGAGACCCCTGTGCAGTTGAAGAATGGGTGGTTTTCGTCGGTATTCGAGATGATCGGAAATTTGTATGCGGTGCCGAAGTATGGAACAGTCGATTTGACTCCATTCTTTGCACCATTCTATATGATGTTTTTCGCAATATGTTTGTGCGATGCAGGGTATGGTGCAATAATTTTGGCGGCTGGAATCGCACTATTCACTAAGGGTGGTGAAGCTATGCGTCAAGCCTCGAAATTATCGATGTTGTGCGGCGTGGCGGCGGTTGTCTTTGGGTTTTTGTCTAACTCATTCTTTGGGTTGACAATCAGTTCATTGCCTGTGTTTGCAAACCTTAAGTTCATTGATTTCCAAACGGATTTTTTCAATGTCGCAATGTATATAGGTATCATCCAACTTCTGTTTGGTATGGCGATCAATATCTTTGTCACCACACGTAGCTTTGGATTTAAATATGCGTTGGGATCATTGGGTTGGTTCTTGTTGGTTCTAAGTTCAGTTGTGTCGTTTGCACTTGGTGCAATGGGCATCGGAGGCTTTGGATTTGACTCTATTACATACTATGCAGTTTTGGCTATTTCTGCGGTGTTGATGTTGTTCTTCAACTCGCCCGATAAGAATATATTTGCAAACTTTGGAGCTGGAATTTGGGATACATATAACAACGTTACAGGTTTGTTGGGCGATGTATTGAGCTATATCCGTCTCTTTGCAATTGGACTCTCGGGCGGTGTTTTGGCTCAGGTATTCAATAGTTTAGCTGTCGGAATGACTGGTCTCGATCAAGGAATCGCAGGGCAACCGATATTTGTTGTTGTGCTCCAAATCATCGGTGCAACGATAATCCTATTGCTCGGACACGGAATCAATCTATTTATGTCTACAATCTCTTCATTTGTTCACCCTATGCGTTTGACATTTGTGGAGTTCTACAAAAATGCAGGTTTCGAAATGGGAACTCGCAAATTTACACCATTAAAAAAATAACAAATTAAAATATTAAAAATCAGAAAATTATGGAAGCAATTATTTTAGCTTATTTGGGCGTTGCCCTCATGGTAGGTTTGGCAGGTGTGGCATCGGCGATGGGTACATCTATTAGTGGACAAGCCGCAGTTGGCGCAATGAAGAAGAACGAGGCTGCTTTTGGTAGCTATATGGTGTTGAGTGCACTTCCTGGATCACAAGGTCTTTATGGATTTGTATGTTACTTTATGGTATCGCCACTTATCAAGGCTGATATGACTTTGGAGCAAGGTGCAGCAATTTTGGGTGCTGGTATCTTGGTTGGAGTTGTGAATTTGGCTTCGTCAGTGTTCCAAGGCAAGGTTTGTGCTAATGGTATTGCAGCTATTGGTAATGGTCAAGATGCTATGGCTAAGACGTTGATTTTGGCAGCGTTCCCAGAGTTGTACGCGATCTTGTCTGTTGCGGCTACATTCCTTATTGGCGCTGCTGTAGCATAAGGATTGGACGTTTTTTTCGTTTAACAAAAGGGGCGCTTCAGTGCCCTTTTTTTGTTTTTGGTTAATAAGTAAATAATATTGATATAATGAACACAACACCCAATGCAACTCGTTTGCACGTAGCGATATATGGATGTCGCAATAGTGGAAAATCCTCACTCATAAATGCTATCACTGGAGAGCAAACATCGGTGGTTTCTGATGTTGCTGGCACCACAACCGATACAGTGGCACGAGCCATGGAGTTGCATGGTGTGGGTGCGGTGCTTTTCATTGATACTCCTGGATTTGATGACGATTCGCAGATTGGAGATTTGAGGGTCGAGAGAACTCGTCGTGCGGTGGAGCGAACAGATGTCGCGATGGTTATTTGCGAAGATGTTGCGATGGATTACGAGAGGGTGTGGTTCGATGAACTGAGGCGAAGGAATATTCCAATAATCACGATTATCAATAAGATAGATATGCGCGAGGAGGGGTGTATCGTACGTATGGTGGAGAATATTGTGCGTGAGTTTGGCGAAGAGCCATTGTTGGTAAGTGCCAAAGATGGGGT
Organism: Rikenellaceae bacterium; assembly: GCA_047173645.1. Lineage (GTDB taxonomy): Bacteria > Bacteroidota > Bacteroidia > Bacteroidales > Rikenellaceae > Alistipes. Next base: position 18,658 of record JBCQUZ010000020.1, on the reverse strand, counting down.
CGATATAGAGGTGATTCGCGAAGCTATTTTGCGAAAAATTGAACCTTCGCAGACGCATCACACCATAACGGCAGGTTTGGTATCGAAGGGGGATATTGTGGTGTTGGTGATGCCTCAAGATCCGCAAGCACCTAAGGGGCGGATAATCTTGCCTCAGGTGCAGACGCTTCGTGAACTTCTCGATATTGGGGCGATGGCGATCTGTTGCACTACTGAAGGGCTCTGTGATACATTAAATTCTTTGAGTGTACCTCCAAAGTTAATTATAACTGATTCTCAGGTTTTTGCACAAGTTTATGCTCAAAAGCCAGCGGAGTCGTTATTGACATCATTTTCGGTATTGATGGCGGGGTATAAGGGTGATATTGAGAAGTTTGTGGAGGGGGCAAGGGCGGTAGAATCTTTAACTCTTAACTCTAGAGTGTTGATTGCTGAAGCGTGTGCCCATGCCCCAATATCGGAGGATATTGGGCGCGTTAAGTTGCCTCGAATGTTGCGTCAGCGTGTGGGTGAGGGGGTTGAGATTGATATTGTGTCGGGGCGAAATTTCCCAGAGGATTTGACCCCTTATGATCTTATTATCCATTGTGGCGCTTGCATGTTCAATCGTAAATATATGATGCACAGGGTCGATCAAGCGGTTCAACAAGGGGTCGCTATAACTAATTATGGGGTTGTTATCGCATATTTGAGTGGGATAATTGATAAGGTTGCGAGGTAACCGAGATAACAGATTTAGCCTAAATCTAAAATCTGAAGTCTCGATCACCTAACTCTATTTCGCCCATGTTTTTTTCGACTCTGCGACGGATAGCATCGTTGGGTATTGATTCTATTGCCTTTGAAATTAGTGCGTTGCCACACTCCTTTGTTGCGCATGAGGCGTAATCTTCGAGATACTCTTTGAGGGTTATAAGGGCGTTTGGTGTGCAACAAGATGATATATTTCCTGTTTTGACGAGCGACATAAAACGATCTCCCGTGCGACCCTCTCGATAGCAAGCGGTGCAGAAGCTGGGGATGTAACCTAACTCTACGAGCCATTTGATAATTGAATCGAGGGTGCGATTGTCGCTAATGTCGAATTGGGCGGAGGTTTCGTTATTGTTATTGTCGACGTTACTGTTGTTGTCGTCATCACCATATCCTCCAACAGTAGTTCGCGAACCTCCGCTGATTTGCGATACTCCTAATGGAAGTACCTCTTCGCGAATGCGTTGCGATTCGCGAGTTGAGATTATGATCCCAGCATAGGGGAGGGTAATGCGCGATATGGCGACTATTTTTTTGAATAGATCATCTGATATTGCATTGTCATAGTCGGCAGTGTCGACTCCGTTGGCGGGGCAGATTCTCGGTACACTTATGGTGTGTGCACCCACTCCAAAGCGCGCTTCGAGGTGTTCGTTGTGCATCATCATTCCTACAAAATCGTAACGATAGGTGTTGAGTCCAAAGAGGACTCCCAATCCTACATCATCTACACCTCCCTCCATCGCTCGATCCATCGCCTCGGTGTGGTAGGCGTAGTCGCTTTTGGGCCCCGAGGGGTGGAGTCTTTCGTAACTTTCGCGGTGGTATGTCTCTTGGAAGAGGGTGTATGTTCCGATTCCAGCGTCGTGTAGTTTGCGGTAGTTTTCGACTGTTGTAGCGGCAACATTTACATTTACGCGGCGAATTGCTCCGTTGCGATGTTTAACATTATATATGGTTTTTATCGACTCCAAAAGGTATTCGATTGATGAGTTGCGTGGGTCTTCGCCTGTCTCTAAAACTAGGCGTTTGTGTCCCATATCTTGGAGTGCGATGACTTCGTTTTGGATTTGGGATTGTGATAATTTTTTGCGTGTAATATCTTTATTGCCAACTCTATATGGGCAATATAGACATCCATTGATACAATAGTTTGAGAGGTACAATGGGGCAAATATCACAATGCGTCGACCATATATTCGCTCCTTGATTTGCGATGCGAGGTCGAAAATTTGTTGCGTAACCTCTTCGTCGTCGCACTCCAAAAGAAGCGCCGCTTCGCGATGGGTGAGCCCTTTGCCCTCTGTGGCTTTCGAGAGGGTGTCATCTATCAATTGGCGATTATATTTGTTGACGGTTGCATAGTCGAGGGTATCTAAAATCTCGGTGTGTGAGATAAACTCTGATGCTATATTTGATTTTGCGTTGTACATTTTGATCGACGTTTTGGTTTGATCGTTTTTTGGTTGGTTTTATGGCTTCTATTGTTTTATTGGTAATCTCCTCTGTCGAAGGAGATCTCATAGCCGATTGATGCCAAGCTCTTTTTTAGGAGTTTTATCCCCTCGCCTGATTCCGATCCGAAGCTCGCTTTGTTGTCGTATAGTGCGTAATCTTCGCGCACGTATTGGGGCGAAAAGTTGGGCATTACAACATTTGCTCCAGAAAGTATGCCATGTTCTCGTCCATCTTTTGAAAGGGTGGCGAGCGCTGTTGTGGCAGGGATTAGTGCGCGAGGGTTTATCAATCTAAAGATAGATATTAGTTTGAGGGTCATGCCGACACTTCCTGCTGGATACTCTGCAAATGGTGTGGCATGGTGTGGGATAAAAGCGCCAATACCGACCATTTCGGGGCGGAGCCTTTCGATATATTTTATATCTTCGACAATATGGTCGATGGTTTGATGGGGTGCACCAACCATTACTCCTGTACCTGTTTGGTAGCCGATCCTCTTTAGGTCGTCGAGAGCTTTTAGTCTCTTGTTGAGCGACATTGATGAGGGGTGTAGCGCCTTGTAAAGTTCTGCGTTGTGGCTCTCGTGGCGAAGTAGGTATCGGGTTGCTCCTGCGTCGAATAACCTTTGGTATAGCTCCGCTGATCTTTCTCCTAGTGAAAGGGTGATTGCGCAATCGGGGTATAAAGTGTGGATTTTATCGACTAATTCGACGACCCATTCATCGCTCATGGTGGGATCTTCGCCACCTTGCAACACAAAAGTTCTTAGACCTAGGTTGTATGCTTCGTGGCAACTCTCCATAATTTCGGAGTGGGTGAGGGTGTATCGGTGTACCTCTCTGTTTGAGGCTCTAATGCCACAATAGTAGCAGTTGTTGGCACAACGATTTGTGATCTCTATGAGGGCTCTGACGAATATTTTTTGTCCGAAGATTTTTTGAGTTACGGTTTTTGCTAGGTAGTGTAGGTATTTTGTGTCGTTAGAGGTATAGGGGTTATCGAGGTTTAAAATTGCTCGATAACCCTCTGGTGGTAATGTGTGCGTGTGGTGTAGTTGATCAATCCACCCCTTTGTCGTTTGCATAACTCTCCTTTCTGAGTGATAGATCTTTGGTTAGGCGACGCTTCATAATGGCGTTGGTATCGTTGGCACTTGGACCTGTGATACAACCACCTTCGCATGCCATCACCTCGATAAATTTCTCGGGCGATTTTCCACTCTTGGCATATGAGCGAAGAAGTGCGATGCTCTTTTTGTTGAGATCTGCAACTTGAAGGGCTCCAACCGCGGCGCTTTTTAGGAACGCATTTACTGCGCCACTCACACCTCCTGATTGGGCAAATCCATGTGCTTCGCGAACGGCGGTGAACGACATTTTGTATGGTTCGCTTTGTTCGATGTCGATAGATAGACCCTCTATGATTGATGCTATCTCTTCGAAGGTTAGAACATAATCAACTGCTTCGTCTCGTTGAGCCTCTTTGCGTTTGGCGACACAAGGTCCAACGAATACGATTTTGGCATTGGGATATTTTTGTTTTGCTATGCGCGCGGTGTAGTACATTGGCGAACCTGTTGTCGACACATATTTCTTCATGTCGGGGATATGTTTCTCGACCAACTCGACATATGAAGGGCAACATGAAGTGGTCATAAAGGGTTGACCCTCCTCGATCTTCTCCAACAGCTCGTGAGCTTCGTTGCTCACCGTATCCATCGCTCCTTGTGCCACCTCAATCACATCGGTAAATCCGATCTGTTTGATTGCGCCATAGACCTTGTCGATTGGGGCATCGAATTGACCCAAAATTGATGGGGCAACGATAGCCACAACCTCCTCTTCGAGTCTAATTTTTTGGAGTACATCGAACACATGCGAGATTTCGAATATCGCACCAAATGGGCACGCATTCATACATTTACCGCAATAGATACATTTCGACTCGTCGATACGCTCAATACCATTGGCATCTTTGTGGATAGCGTTTACGGGACACACCTCTTCGCAAGGAACAGGTATATAGACAATTGCATGGTATGGACAACTACGATAACATATTCCGCAACTTGTACATGCGTCGTGGTCGATCCAAGCTGTGCTATCGGCTCCGCGAGTGTGAACTGCACCTTTGGGGCAATTTGTTTGGCAACTACGTGCGATACATCCTCTACAGAGGCTTGTAACCTCGTAGTTGATTTGGATACATGATGAACATGCTTCGTCGATAACGCACATGATTTGATCTTTGGGCTTGCCATTTGTTGATCTTTCGAGAGCCTTGTGGGCATAGTATGAGAGGGGAATCACTTCGCTAAATTCGTCGGACATATCTAGACCTAGGAGCGGTAGTGTTTTGTATTTCCACACGGCGCGCTCTTTGTGGATACAGCAACGACCTTGGTGTCGAGACCCTTTGGGTGATAGTTTGATTGGTAGATGGTCGATATTTTCGACCAAAGTTCTTTGTTCCCAGAGTTGAAGTAGTTCATTCATCAAGCGATGGCGAACAATCATTACATTATTTTTGACTGCCATATGACGCGGTTTTGTAGAGTTATTATTCGGTGTAACATTTCTAATATAAGAATCTGTTTAAGTTTTTCTTAATTAAAATATTAGTTATCAGTTGTTTAATTGTGAGATATTTTGTATCTTTATGATCTATACATTATAAAGAATGGCAAATAATTACCCAACAAACTTAACTGACAACCAATACAATACAATATTACGAATAATTGGTGACTTTCGCAAATGCAAACACTTTTTGAGATATATTTTAATCCAATTTTGTACCTTTGAAAGACATGTTGCCAATGGGGAATGCTTTCAAGTAACTTCCCATCGTGGAACACTGGTCACTACTATTCTCAGAAATGGAGTAGAGAGGATGTTTTTGAGGAGATAAATGATGTTTTGCGCAAATGCTTATGCTACAAACAAGGTCGCAGATCATTGCCAAGCGTTGGTCTCTTTGATTCACAGAGTGTTAAAACTACTCGAAGCGAAGGTGAAGAGATAGGAGTTTATGGTAGCAAGAATATATTAAAGGGCATAAGCATCACATCATAACAGATACCCAAGGGTTGTTATTGGCGGTTAAAGTACACGCCGCCAATAACAACTCTTGGGTATCTGCTTTAGGTGTTATTGAGCAGTTACTCTCTCGCCTTCGACATATCCCAACTCCAACAATCTATTCCACATCATAACTGCCCATATATAAGACAGTAATGTATTTTGATGCACAGCATCGCCCTCATCCCAAAATAGATCGACATAGTCTGTTGTTGTGTACGAAGAGTCAATCAAACCTAGAGCCTGCCCATCATATACCGCTTGCCCTTGGGTATACTCTCTGAGGTTTATATACTTAGAGTTAAATTTTATGGTAGCCTCCCTTACTAACTCATTCGTTGTACGAGTGTGTGGTGTTGAGCAGACAATAAATTTTTCGCCAAAATTTTTCGTCGCAGCACTAAGCATACTAGCCCAATCCGCCTCATCTTCATATCCACCATTCTGCCCCGTAAACCAAATGTGGGGATAATCTTGATCGTCATACAACGCGGCATCCCAACCAATAGCTCCCACCGCTAGATTTATGGGCTCTCCAGCCTCATCTCGCACAAAAAGATAGGCACTATCAACTTTCGAAAGGGAGCCTCTACACCCTCCGATCACAAACGGACGACCTCCCGTATCAGAGATACTATCATATAGGTCTGTTTGATAATCGCCACTAGATGTCATCCATGCGCTACCCAAATAGAGTTGAACGGAGTCTGTCGTTGCAGGAATTGTCGCCTCTTGCGTCACTCTCACACCCAAACCACCAGCTCGTGTCAAGTTACCAATAACACCTTCGCCACCCATCGTTCGAGATATAACTGCATCATACCCATTGGCAGAAAGTATTCTATTCAACTCCCCAATAACAAGGGCGCTTGTGTTTCCGCACAAACTATCCCCCACGATTACCACTCGCTTAGGAACAGTTGCTTCATTGATTGATGACGCTTTAGTTGCCAATATATATGAATCATAAACGGGCACAAATTCACTATCGCTCGACGACTTAGCCGAAATATAGATCTCCGCTTTAATGTGTTCGGGCAAATCGCTCAAATACAATGTATATGGAGTTGTCGATGGATTTGCATAGTGACCATAATATACACCATCCAAATAGATCTGTATAGGCGAATAGATACTTCCTGTGCTATTGACACTTGTCGCACTATTTAATCCACAAATAACCAGCTTCTCCATGCCCGTTATATCAATAGCTCCAGCGCCCCAAACCTTTTGAACTGAGCTGTATGACTCTATGGCAAAGTCGTGAGTTGTCGGATCATCCACATCAGAATATGTTGTGCGATACCACTCCTTCGACCACTCCAACGCCAAGTAAAGATCCTTGTCGGCATAACCAACAACATCTTCGATCGCATCGCTCACCGCCTTTTGGCTCATTATATTACTCTCGGAATCTCCCATCGTTTGAACAACATCAGACTTAGAGACAACATCATATTTCGTTGCCACGATATATGAATCTTCATAATATGGAATAAACTCACTATCGCTTGTCGACTTACACGAAATATAGACCTCCGCTTTGGTGTGTTCAGGAAGATCACTCACTGTGATGGTATATGGCGTTGTAGATGGATTTGCACAATGGTCGTAGTAGACACCATCCAAATATATTTGTATTGGCGAATAGATACTTCCTGTACTATTAATGCTATACGCATTATTTAAACCACAAAATGTAATCTTCTCCATTCCTGTTATGTCGAGAGCTCCAGCTCCCCAAATCTTCTGCACAGAGTTGTAGACCGACACAGTAAATGCGTGAGTCGTCGGATCATCCAAATCACTATAGGTAGTTCGATAATACTCCTTCGACCAATCCAAAGATGGAAAAAGATCTTTATCGACATACCCCACAATCGACTCTATTGATTCAATCGTGTCGCAAACCGCCTTTTGACTCATAACATCTGTTTGAGAATCTCCTCTAGTTTGAACAATATCTAACCCCGACAAAGAGGAGTTACTAGATTTTGTTACCAAAATATATGAATCGGCATAGTATGGTATAAACTCACTGTCGCTTGTCGATTTAGCCGAAATATAGACCTCCGCTTTGGTGTGTTCGGGTAGATTACCTACGGTTATAATATATGGCGTTGTCGATGGATTTGCACAATGATCGTAATAAACACCATCCAAGTAGATCTGTATGGGCGAATAGATACTTCCTGTGCCATTTATATCATACGCACTATTTAAACCACAAAATGTAATCTTCTCCATATCGGTTATGTCGAGAGCTCCAGCACCCCAAATCTTCTGCACAGAACTATATTCCGACACGGTAAATGCGTGAGTCGTCGGATCATCCAAATCACTATATGTAGTTCGATAATACTCCTTCGACCAACTCAACTTCAAGAAAATATCCTTGTCGACATACCCCACGATCGACTCTATGGAATCAATCGCATCGCTCACTGCCTTTTGACTCATCACAACATCGGTCGATTCGCCAGTTACTTGAACCACCTCAACAGAGGAGTTGTCATTGATCTTTGTCGCCGAGATCGAGATATTATCATATGCAGGGTTAAATAAAGTTCGATCCGTGTCGCTTGCTAACGCAGTGATATAAGCCTCGATCTTTTCATACCCCTCATAATCGGACAATGTCACCGTATATGGCGTGGTGTCGTTCACCATATTACTCATGCCAATATACTCTCCATCGCCCACCAAAAACAGACTTCGACGATAATCATTCGATGTCGAATAATTCATTCCATTCAACAACCCATCAAATGTAATAGAGGTATATTGTGTTATATCTATTATCGTGCGCCAAAACATCTGCACAGAGTTATTCGTCCCCTCCGAAATCGAGGTACCACTTCCATCCCACCAATAAAAACCTGGCTCGAAAGATACACAAGTTGGATAGAGCTCCAACCCATCATAACCCGACACATTGCTCACCGCGTTGGTTAACGACGAAATATAGGCTGTATTTTGATAGACAATCTCTTCGACATACTCCTCCGAAACCAACCCTTCGACTATCACTCCAGCAATATCCTCCTTATCTTGCTCGGTTATAATATATTCATCACCCTTGTCGCCCTTTAGTGTCGCTAACCACTCGGTCTCCGACCCCTCGAACCCATTTTTAATAGCTACCTGATATGCCGAATCGCCCGAATCGCCCTTCTGATAATCGGCATAAACATCCACTGTTGCATCAAAACCATCACTAGCTCCGCGCGTAAGTACAATATCGAGCTGATCGGTAATAACCTTATTACACAAACCACCCCTAAAATCTGAATCCGTAAGGAAATATTTGCGTTGCACCTCCAATCGCCCCGTTGTCAAACCATGACTATCAAACACAACAAGCAACGACCCATCATCAAGTCGTCGACAATTGGTGTAATTTTCGCCATCAAATGCCACCATATATGTTATTAATGGGTAATCCGACCCATAATACTTAAATTTAAAAGGTGTCGTAATGTCATCTATAGAGCTCACTTCAGTGAGCTTAAAATCTGATTTATAATTTATATTCATCTAATTATTCTACTAATAATTATCCTACTAATTTTTGGGGGAGTAGAGATAAAATATAGCCTATAAATACAAAAGCCACAAACAAAGATATATCGACCACCACACCCTACAATGGGACATAGTCACAATTCTACCTTGTAAAGACTCAAATCAGTGAAAACGTTTGCATATTTTGGGAACGTTTGCGCAAACGTTCCCAATAAAATAACCGAAAAAACATTTCCCTAACCACGTCAATATAAGTACCTTAGCACTACAAACCTAACAAACAATACTAAACACAAAAATAACTTAAACATATGAAAAACTTTATTGCGACAATCGTATCTATTTTTTGCCTCAGTGGGCTTTTTGCACAACCACACATGAACGCTTCAATCCAAAATATGCACCTATGGCGCGGTGGCGAAGTTGCCGATGGAATAGTTGTAACAACCGAACTTTTCTACACCGATTCTCATGAACATTGGAAGGTGGGGTTTTGGGGTGGAACCAACTCTACGGGCGACTACAAGGAGTTTAACTACACGGCAAGCTACACAACAAATAATCTGCAAATCGCACTCTCCGACACCTACAATTTTTCGACATACGCTACATATAATTACGAGGAGTTCTTCAACTACATCCCCTCAGAGACTGGCAGATTCCTAGATCTCACGATCAACTATAGCATCGGCAAAAAAAATCCTCTTACTCTAAAATGGGCTACCGTTCTTTTTGGTCGCGACCGCGATGCCGAGAATCGCTCAAATCGATACTCTACATTTTGTAGTGCCGAATATCCGATCTACAAAAATGGTGATTGGAAAGTTGACGCAGGCGTTGGTGCGGCCTTTGCGCTGAAAAACATCGACAACTCAGCAAACTTCTATGGCGACAAAGCAGGTATTGTCGAGGCTACACTCAAGGTATCTAACGTAATCAAAATCAACAATTACGAGATGCCAATCTATATGTTGATGATGTGGAATCCCCAAGCCGACGAAGCACATATGCAACTCTGCATTCAAGTCATAAATTTTTAAGTGGAATCCGCAAATTGTGAATAAATGGTAGAATAGTATGTAGAGTCATTATAAAACACAAATTCGACAGCTTTTTAGTGCCGTCGAATTTGTGTTTTATAACTTTCTGTATGATCGTTAATTAACTCCTGTTAATTACGCCTCGTTGATTTTGCTCAACTTCTCGAAGATCTCGCCAAATGAATCAACCATCTCTGCGCGAAGAGCAGCATAGTGTTTGCGAACAAGAGAACGATTCTTAGGCTCAGCAGGATTATTAGCCTTTACATACATTGCATTGCGGATCTCAACAGCCTCTTGCATAAGTGCGAAAACCTCCTCGCCCTTCTTTGGCTGAAAACAGATCGCCATATCACAATCGAAAACCACCTCTTCCAAGCAGTAGTCGATCTCTTTCTTTAAAATTCTTAGATTTGCCATAATTGAATATTATTCGTTTGTGTCGACAAAAGTAGACATTTTATTTTGAATTAAAAAAATAATATTGTCTTTTCTGAATTGTTTCGTATCTTTGACCCCAAGAAACTCATTTCGAGATGTACAAAAAAATTATTAAACCTCTGTTATTCAAGATCAGTATCGAGCAAGCGCACTCCATTATGGTGTGGGCTTTACGTATTTTGGGCGCAATACCAGGCGTTAAGGCATTTATGCGTATGAGGTTTCGTGTTGAGGGGGGAGGATCATTGCATCGTGATGTCTTTGGCATAAATTTTTCGAACCCAATAGGTCTTGCCGCAGGGTTCGATACGAGTGCCGATATTGTCGAAGAGGCAGAGGCTCTAGGTTTTGGTTTTGTAGAGGTGGGAGCCATCACCCCTCTACCTCAAGTGGGAAACCCCAAACCAAGACTCTTCGCTTTGGAGGAGGATCGAGCCCTTATAAATCGCATGGGACAACCCAACAAAGGGTTAAAATATGCGGTTAAGAATCTACGTAAACAACGCTCCAAGGATATTGTTGTGGGGTGTAATATCGCACGTAATAGCTTCTCTCCAGTGGCGGATCATCCCAAGGAGTATCTTCAAATTTTTAGAACGTTGTATCAATATGTAGATTACTTTACGGTTAATGTAATATCTTCGTCAAGCGCTACAGATGGTGTGGTTTTTGAAGAGGAGGCACTTCGAAGGGTTGTAGATCCACTTTTCGAATTTAGGCGTGGGCAGAGTGATTATCGTCCAATTCTTGTGAAGATCTCGGCTGATCTATCTGACGAACAGATTGATGCAGTGACCGATATTATGATCGACACGCCGCTGGATGGTGTGGTCGCTGTGTCGGGAAGTCTTAGGCGCGAAGGGTTGCAGTCGTCACCGTCGACCATCACCCGTATTGGAAGTGGAAGGTTGAGTGGCGCTCCAATCAAAGAGCGTGCGTTGGAGGTAGTGAGACGTGTGCATGAACGTAGCCAAGGTGCCTATCCAATTATCGGAGTGGGGGGTGTAATGTCGCCCGAAGATGCTCATGCTATGTTGGATGCAGGGGCAAGTCTTGTTCAAATATATAGCGGACTGGTCTACGAGGGGGCTGATTTAGTGAAGAATATACGTAAATCTTTAATCAAAGAGTAACAATGAAAGCAACAATTATAACTATCGGCGACGAGATCCTAATAGGTCAAATTGTCGATACAAATGCGGTATTTATATCGCAACGCCTAAACGATATTGGATGTGTGGTTGCGGAGCGAAGAACCATAGGCGATGGAGCAGACCAAATCACATCGGCAATTCGAGAGGCTCTCTCTTCGACCGATTTGGTGATCGTAACAGGAGGTTTGGGACCTACGAAGGATGACATTACAAAACATACCCTCGCTAAGCTATTTGATAGCGTGTTGGTTAATGACGAACGTGTTGCGCGCCATGTACAAACGATGGTTGAATCGCGTGGTATGATATATAATATATTGAATCAACAACAATCTCTTGTGCCCGAGTGTTGCGAAGTGTTGTTTAATGCTCATGGTACAGCACCTGGAATGTGGTTCACAGCGTCCGAAGGTGGGGTAGTGGTGTCGTTGCCTGGGGTGCCTTTCGAGATGAAGAATTTAATGGATGATGAGGTGTTGCCTCGTCTTAAGGAGCGTTTTACATTGTCCGAAATAGTTCACCGTACGATGATAACTGTCGGGGTACCCGAATCGCAACTCGCAATTCGTATCGAGGGTTGGGAGGATGCTCTGCCTGGGTATTTGAAGTTGGCATATCTTCCATCTCCTGGGCGTGTGCGTTTGAGATTGTCGGCGTATGAGGTCGATGGAGAGTGTGTTGCATCGGAGATTGAGCTACAATTTTTGAAGTTGGAGCAAATATTGGGCGAAAGTGTTTTGGGGTATCAAGATGCTTCGGTCGAAGAGTTGTTGCATAACTATTTGGTGGGTAGTGGATTGAAGATTGCCGTTGCAGAGAGTTGTACTGGAGGAGCTATTGCGTCGAAGTTTACAGCTATGGCTGGAGCCTCGGACTATTTTATGAGTGGGGTAGTATCATATAGCAACCACTCAAAGGAGGTGATGTTGGGGGTTGAATCTTCGGTGTTGGAGTCTTATGGCGCAGTGAGCGAGCAAGTTGCATGTCAAATGGCAGAGGGGGTGAGGCTTCGCTCAGGGGCTGATTATGCAGTTTCGACAACAGGCATTGCAGGTCCAACAGGTGGATCGCCCGAAAAACCTGTTGGGACAGTTTGGTTTGGCGTGGCAACACCTAATGGTAGTTATGCAAAGCTCAAAAATTGTGGAACAGATCGTTCACAAATCATAGCACGTGCTACAATGGAGGCGATAACTATGATAAAAGATGAAATATTTAGCACAAAAGCGTTGTAATTTGCAAAATAATGTGTATATTTGCGCTCCCTTGTGCATGTGCTGAGGGGTAATAACAAAAATGTAAAATGAAAGTTTGCGAAATCACAGGTAAAAAGGTTATGGTGGGTAACAATGTTTCTCACTCACACCACAAGACCAAGCGCACATTTAGCCCTAACTTGAGGACTAAGCGTTTTTGGTCAGAAGAGGAGGGTCGCTGGGTCACTTTGAAGGTATCAGCTGCCGGAATGAAAACAATTAATAAGAAGGGTTTGGTCGTAGCATTGCGTGAGGCAGTAGCACCCAAGAAGGTTTACTAAAAGCAGAATTAAAAAATGGCTAAGAAAGGAAACAGAGTTCAGGTTATACTAGAGTGTACTGAGCAAAGAGAGAGTGGTGTTCCAGGAATGTCTCGTTACATCACAACAAAAAACAAGAAGAATACCCCAGATCGTATGGAGCGTAAGAAGTACAACCCATATTTGAAGAAGGTAACTTTACACCGTGAAATTAAATAATTTTAGCGACGCATGGCAAAGAAAGTAGTAGCGACCCTCAAGACGGGTACAGGTAAGCAACACACAAAGTGTATCAAGATGGTAAAGTCAGACAAGACTGGAGCTTACACATTCAAAGAGGCAGTAGTTCTCAACGACGACATCAAAGGTTTCTTCGAGGGTAAGAAATAATTTGAGAAAGCATTAAGTTTTGCGAAAGGGTAGATAACGACAATGTAATTCAACCACAAAGTAAAGATTTACTCCATCGCAGGTTATAGCTTAATACAAAGGGCATCCAATTTGGGTGCCCTTTGTGTTTGCGTATATATACTCCATGGATTTACCATTATAGAGTTTTATCCATATGACTTAACATAGTCATACTTAGATTCTAGATCGCTGAGTTTTCGCTCTGCATCGCGTAATCGAGACTTTGCTGAACTAACTTTTGATTCACCGCGACTAACATCGCTCTCTGCTTCTCTGATATTACGATCAGTAAATTCGTCAGGGTAACATGTATTTTTAAAGCCATATAACCTATACTCTGCATTTTGCAAATAGGACTCTGCATCTCTTAAATCACTTTCTCTGTAACTAACCTCTCGCTCGGCATCATTTATTCTATATCCAATCTCTCGTAATTTATCATTTTTTGCCCGTATTGCAGCAGAGTCATTTTCGTTATCTTGTGGTGCTGATCTAGAGTTGCTACGTCTTTTACTGCTACCGCCACTACTACGGCTACCTTTACCTTTAGGTTCTGGAGTATCATCTCCGAAACCAATAAGAAAAAGCAATACAACAGAAAGAATCACAGCGAATATAACTCCATTCCAAATTCCTGCACTAATCCATCCTAGGATAAATATTCCAATTACCATAAGTATTGGAATCAGAATAAATTTAGCCAACAACTTACCTATTAGTTTTAATAAAACGAGACCTACAAAAATGTAGATTATCCAACGTATTATAGTTCCCATAATTGAGTTCGATTATTATTGAGTTACTCCATTATCTCTTTGACGAGATAAGAATGTATTAAACGATGGTATATCTTGGTGGAAATACATCTGATATTTAGGATCTTTGTAGATTCCGCATATCGCTATAAGAATCTCGGCACAACGTTGGAATGAGTCAAAGCTAACTCCTGCATAAAATAAAGAGTATACTCCAGATGGGACATTGAAAAATAGCTCTCCATGCTTCTCTTTAAATTTAAATTTGTAGCAATCACCTTCGGCTGTTATCACCTCTGTTTTGTTTCCATCACCTGCGCTTTGCAAGATTTTTTCTAAATCACATATTGATCTTAAAAACTCATCGCCCTGTTGTACATCCGATATTACATATGCAACAGATTGTTTCATAATCTTCTTTGCATTCATTCGAGTAAGCAAATCATCATAAAGAGCCTTACACCAAACGACATAATCATCCGTATTATACTTCAACTCCTCCATGGCGGTGATAGCTGTTTTCTTTAGTAGTTTTGCTCTATCGTCCTCGGTTGGATTAAAAAAACCGACAAATTCCTTCTTGTTATTAGGAATAAATGCCCCAAGTATCTTAGTATAACAATCACTCAACAGAGGGCTTGCTTGCAACATTGCAGCAAATTTCTCTTTGCGAGCATTGTACTCTTCCTCAGAATCGTCAGTAAATCTAATAGTTGCAGGACGATCACTTGGTGCTGCGACTGTCGATGCGGTTCCAGAGTTTACACTAGATGTTGCGCCAGATGTCGCCTTTTTCTTGTTTTTGAAGTAATAAATTGCACCTACGATAATGCAAATTGTAATAATTGTTCCCATAGTTAATTAATATTTAGGTTAAAAAAGTTTTTAGGATTAGGCGCATAGAGCGCACTATATTTTAAGGCTTATAGCTTGGTAATGTGACACATGAATATTTGAACTTATAGACAAACCGCATTAAGCCCAGTACTTTGCATCGTAAATAATGGCAAAATCAAGAATAGAGGGTGTTGTAACGAGTGCGCTCTATGCGCCTAATCCTAAAAGTTTTTATATTTATACAAGTAATTTTAGTTATTGCTATCGCATGGATAAAGGCGACTTTGTGACACGAGTCATTGCGTATGTTATTTAATTATCCCTTATTATCTTTTTCTTGGCAATTTCTGGTTCATAAATTAATAAAAAATATTGAATATAATACAAAAAAATACATTTTTTTGTATTATATTCAATTATGAAATAGAGTAACCACATCAAATTACCATTAAAAGTTTAAGATATTCCATAATCTAAGGTTATACTTTGTAAACTCTTTTTGTAACATTGCTTTGATCGGTAAATTACGCGCAAAACTTGAATTATTTTATAAATATATTGTCCTTTAAAATTTAATTTACTACCTTGTCCCATTAGTGTCCACTAAAACTCAGAAAAAGTTCTTTGAAATTATTGTAAACTAGAGTGTTATAGCGATATTTCGTGGGCACGGATTTGATTTTGTAAATTTGCAACATCTAAACATATGATGCAATGAACAGAACCAAATACGTATTCTCACAATTAGTCGAGTTTCTCAACTTCGACAAGTTCCGCAAGATAGTCGATAAGTACCAAGGCAATCGCTACACGAAGAATTTCACCTGTTGGAATCAGCTCCTTGTGATGATGTTTGGTCAGCTTTCGGCTCGTGTTTCGCTCCGTGATCTCATCTCTGCTACCACTGCCCATCGAAGTAAATCGTACCACTTGGGTTTCGGCAAAAGCGTCACTCGAAGCAACCTCGCAAAAGCCAATCAAAATCGAGACTACAAAATCTTCGAGGAGTTCGCATACTACATCGTCGGCATAGCAAGATCTAAACGTGTAGACCACATCTTCAAACTCGATGGCAATGTATATGCGTTCGACTCCACGACCATCAAACTATGTTTAGATGTCTTTTGGTGGGCGAAGTTCCGCAAGAGCAAAGGTGGCATCAAAGTACATACACTTTACGACATAGAGACACAGATCCCAACGTTCTTTCACATAACAACTGCATCAACACACGACTCTAAGGCGATGGATGAAATCCCCTATGAATCTGGATCTTACTACATCTTTGACCATGCTTACAACAAGTTCAAGGCTCTGTATAAGATCGATCAAATTGGAGCATATTTTGTCGTTCGAGCCAAGAAAAACTTGCAGTTTAAAGCCCTGAAATGGAAGCGGCGTATGCCCAAGAATATACTATCAGATATGACCATCAGCCTCACGGGTTACAACTCTCAAAAGCAATATCCAGAGCCGTTGCGACTTGTCAAATATTGGGACGATGAGCAAAAGCGAGAGTTCACATTTCTCACAAACGCCACCCATCTCAAGGCTCAACAGGTTGCCGATCTATATAAAAATCGTTGGCAAGTGGAGCTGTTTTTCAAGTGGCTAAAGCAGCATCTGAAGATCAAAAAGTTTTGGGGCGAGAGTGAAAATGCAGTCCGTATTCAGATTTATATTGCGATGATTACCTACTGCTTGGTGGCGATCGTGCAACACGATATGCAACTTGAAAGATCGACCTATGAAGTGCTACAAATTTTGAGCATTTCGCTGACCGACACCACGCCCCTGCGAGACCTTTTCGACAACTCTAATTTCAATAATGTCAATGAACATTCTGGTTATAGTGAACCAAATTTGTTTAATTTTTAAGCTGTCCTGTTTTTAGTGGACAGTAGTGACCTTGTCCATATTTTGTTGTGTTATTTTTAAGCAAATGGTTTATGAATCCTAAAATGAAAACTTTTAACAAACTATACAAAACAATCGGTATAGCTACGATGCTACCCTTTGTATCACCTATGATGGCTCAGGGTGAGCAACCCAATATCCTTATTATCTTCACCGACGATCAGGGATATGGCGACTTGGAGTGTATGGGTAATACCAACCACAAAACGCCAGTCCTAAACCAATTAGCAGCCCAAGGAACGCTATTTACGGAGTGCTATGCACAACATGTGAGTGGCGCATCGCGTTCGGCTCTCTTGACGGGACGCTACCCTTTGCGGAGTGGAGGGTTTGATATGCCAGCCTCCGAAATAACATTTGCCGAGCTGTTGAAAGGTGTAGGTTACCAAACAGCAGCAGTTGGAAAGTGGGATGTATCGAACAGAAAACCTATAGAAGGACGCGTGCCAAATGATCAAGGGTTTGACCACTATTATGGAACATTGGGTGCGAATGATGGCGGCAAGTCGCAGATGTACGACAATAAAGAGAAGGATCAGTTGGTTACCGATATGAGCCTATTTTCGAAACTCTATACCGATAAAGCGATAGATTTTTTGGAGAATAAGCGAGAGGAGGATAGACCATTTTTATTGTATGTTGCACACACGATGCTTCACTCCCGTATCGGGGTGTCGCCCGAGTATGTCGGGACGACGCATGGTAGTCTCTATGGCGATGCTTTGCATGAGTTAGACGCAGAGATCGGGCGACTTCTCGACAAGGTCGATGAGTTGGGATTGCGAGACAATACAGTGGTTATATATATGACAGACAATGGACCTTGGTGTCAATATACATATCGCTCATATACAGCAAAATTCTATGACCCAGGGGCAATCTATTGGGGTACTCCTGGTGTGTTACGCGACGGTAAGGGTTCGGCATATGAGGGGGGTGCCAAAACCCCATGTATTATTAGTTGGAAGGGACATATCGAAGAGGGGGTGCGCAAAGATGGTTTAATGGCAACAGTCGATTTTATGCCCACTTTTGCATCGTTATGTGGATTTGATTTGCCATCAGATAAAACAATTGATGGTGTCGATCAAAGTAAATTCTTCTTTACTAAGAGTAATAAGAGTGCTCGCAAAAATTATTGCTATATGCAAGTTGCTATCCCAGGGAAGAATCTTATGGAGGATTTTGTCGGCATTCGTGACGATAGATGGAAGTTATTGATTCCAGGACGTAAGCCAGAGTCGAAACATCGTTTCTTGACCGACTTCGGAACCAATGATTATGAACTATATGATCTTCGCAATGATCCTGGAGAGACGACAAACCTAATCGATGCCTATCCAAAAATTGCAGATCGCCTAAAAGCCCAATATCATGAGATGTATAGGAGCTTCGAACCCGATTATGCTAAATTAGGTTATACTAAGTAACTTAGGTTTCGAAATAGAATGGAATCCTAATCTACACAGTCTATGCCAATAAAAGTAGCATAAATTCACACAAAAAATGTTTTTTACTCTTATTAAAAAGAGAACAACAAAGAAAAGGGGTGCTCCATAAGACACCCCTCTTTTTAGATGTTTACAGTAGCGCATATTGTAACTCTAAGTAACATAGCATATTAGCAAAATATTTGTTTACGGGATTTGATGCTAAAATAAAAAAGTTTAGCAAAATAACCCCTTTTTGGTGAAAACCCCTATTCTTATGTAGTGGGAAATGATGTTCGAAATTTAGGGCATTTTTCACTGAAAATAAGTTTAACAAATTA
>JBCQUZ010000108.1:0-6263 GCA_047173645.1 Rikenellaceae bacterium | reverse complement strand
AAAGCGAGAGTATATCGCTATGCTCGAAAAGGGCGATACCGATATGCAACTCTCAACTTTTATACTTATCTCTGAGGCTTTGGGACTTCGATTCTCATTGACCTTGGCGTAGTTACAACTCCTTACACCAGCGACTAACCTGCTCGCTGTAATTTTCCTGCGAGCAATCCTTCTCGACCATTCTGTCAATCACATCGACCAGGACATCGAAGTAGACATCATCTTGGCTGTTTGTGATTTTGTTGGCACGGTTGAGACAGTAGACCTCGAAAGTGTCGGCACCTCCGTTGTAGGCTACCACTACGTCACCTTTGTGGATGAAGCCGTTTACTCGGAATTTTAGGGCTGGCATATCTTGAAACTCGGTGTAGCGGAAACCCTCGACTCCCCACGACCAGACTATGGGTTTGTTGTAGCTTAGAATCTCCTTGATTGTATTGCAGGTGTCGTAGATGTACTGTTTTTCTATCATTGTTTTGTGTGTTTTAGTTTGTTATTATATTAATTTATGCTCCATTCGTGCCCACAAAGACAACTGAATATCTGTCCGTAACGCTCGTATCTGTGTATCTCTTGCAGGCATTTAGGGCAGTGGAATTTCTCGGCAACCTCCCTTGCAAGTATCTCCACATCCTCCCAATATTGCCCCTCCTGATAGGCTCTACCCATCTTATCGGCAAGCTCTCTCATCGTGCAATCGTCAACCTCCTCGGCATCAAATCCACGAGAAGCAAGATCCTCTCGATGCAGGAATGTAATCGGGAAATACTCTAAATCCGCCCTCAGTCGTTGGTGAAATCTATCCTCCTCGTGTGTCGGCTCCGCTATCTCCTCGAAGTAGACGTGAAGCTCCTCTAATAGCTCTCTGTTCATAGTTGCTGTTTGTTAAAATCGTTAATCACCCCCTCGAAATCCATTATATCGAGGGTCGGGAAGTAGTAGCCATACATATCGTAAAGCTCGTCGGCTGTGTAGTCGGGGTATTCCTCTAATATCTCCTGAGCGAGGTAGGTTAGCTCTTCTATCTCTGAGAGATCCATATTGCCATAGTAGGTGGATTCCTCGAAATCAAGGTAGCCAGTGTCATTGTGGATATATACTTTGGTACAGGTTTTAATGATGTGTTGCACAAAATCGAAACATTTTAGAAGGTCAGCTTTTACGGTAAACTCATTGTCGGTGTGAGGCTCATAATATCCGCAACTGAGATTGATGCAGGAGATTGCAAGCCCTCGACCCTTTAGCTCACCCACATCGGTTATAAATCCTTCTCGCTCCTGATAGCCGAAGCGTTTGAAGTCCGTATCTCGAACAAACTCATCGGAGCAGAGATTGGTCCAACTAATATCAGTTATCATATCCTTATGCCCCTTGCGATCGCAACCTATCACAAACCTGCAATCGTCAAAGAAATCTAAATTGGCGTGCCGAGAACCCACACAACCAACCTCCTCTTGAACAAAGAGAGCCACTTTCAGAGCCTCGCAACGCTCCAAACATTTCAGAGCTATCCAGATTCCGTTCTTATCATCAGCCCCAAGCCCCTCCTGCCTACGATTTTTAGCTGAGTAGCCAAAGATAATATCAGCAGTCTCAACCGCCTTGAAGTCCTTAGAGTGAACCTCCTGCACTTGATCGAGATGTGCCACTATGCAGGGATAACTCTCGCTCACTCCCTTTGTAATAAATAGATTTCCACTCTTATCGACCGAGTAGATAGCCTCTGGAATATTGCGTTTTACATAGTTCGCTATGTATCGTCGAAGTCGTTTCTCACCCCCAGAAGGCGAGTAAATTTCATATAGTTCTTTAAGTATTTTCATTATGCTGCGTGGTTAAATGGTAACATTGTTTCGGTGTCGATGTCGTTGTAGTAGGTGTCGTCAATTAGATAGAACTCGCCTGCATCGACCTTTTCAGTGAGTGATTCAACAGAGATTGTGTTCTCCTCATAAGCGTTTAGGTAGCGGCTCCAACGCATATATTTCACAACTGAGTCGGCATCCTCAAACCACTCCTCATCAAACTCCGACCAGTACCAATTCGCCTCTTTGTAATCGTCCTCGCCATAGGTGTAGCACTCCTGGTCACAGTAATGCTCCTCGGTCAGCTCCGAGTAGTAGCCATCGTCCGCCACATAATCGTTGCCACACTTTGCGCAAGTCTCAATATCATTCACGTGGTACCACTCGCCATTAACGTACTTAAAATCGCAAAGTCGGCTTGAATCGCAGGTCTCCTCACGACCCTCGACATAGACCGTAAAGACCTCGTAAACATATTCATCGTGGTAGCTGTCATACTCGCTCTCATCCTCACCATCAATCTCGCCCTCTGTGGTGTCGAGAGCAGTCGAGTTATATCCTAAATTCTTGTTGTAAGCCCTCTGAGCATCCATATCGAGCCACTTGAAACTATCTTGATAGCTGAGAGTATCGCCATAGCCAATGTTGCAATCAATGTAAAAAGTCTTGTCAGAGAGCGAGTTGCCCTCATTATCAACAAAGGCACGGCAATCACTGCAACCTGCGCCAATCTGCTTGTAGCCATCTATGTGACCACCCTTGATTAATTCGTCCACCAAAATGCGATGCAGAACGTTGTTACCCTCAGTAGAATATTGCCTTTCAGCCAATCGCCACATCCTGCCACTTACAGCATCGTAGACCTTGTTAAAGATGATTGCTCGTGCGACAATATAACCCTCTCGATTGGTGAGGTAGGCAGCCGAAGCGTTGACAAAACACTCATAGAAGTAGTGATAATCCTTGTCGGTCATACACGACTCGAAATCACCCACGCACTCATCGCTATTGTATATTTTCTCGAAGTTCTGATTGACGTGTAAAGTGGTCTCAGGAAGCACCCCCGAAACATAACTCTGCCACTCCTGAGATAGCTCCTCTTGCAGGAATATCACCACCTGTTCGGGTAGTGTCTTGCCAAACTCAGTCTCCAAAATCAAGCTCCTGACGAACTTGCCAACCTTCATCTTAAACACCTTGCCGCCATTGTCGTGATTGATGTATCTCACTGCCTTTTTATCGCCATCTTCGCAGATTCCGTTGTAGTTGTCGGTCTCGTAGATTGCGCTGTAAAAGGTGCGATTATGGAGCTTCACTCGGTGGCGAAGATTGCAATCCCATTCGCCTGACTCTTGGATCTTGCGTAGGACTATCTGTTTCAGCTCTGCCATTGTCGAGATGTGGAGTAACTCGTAATCCCCTGAGGTGGTTGCATCGTGGAGTAACTTCATGTTTTTGAGGAAGCTGAGGAGGATCTTATTCTTGCGGCTCCCCACTCCATTGCCGTGCTTGGTCACTCCGAAGAGCTCCTTGAACTCCTCGTAGTTTTTGAATTTGTAGTATAACATTGTCGTTGATTTTTGGGCATAAAAAAAGCCGCACATTGGCGGCTGAACTACTTTTTGTTATTATGGTTTATCCTAATCGGTATAGGTTTGTGTTGGCTGTGTAGGTAGTCTCGAAACCTCTCTTTGAGGGCTTCTTGCTTTGCCTTGTACCTTTGCCCTCATCGAAGGCAGAACGCTTATATTTTGGGGCTTTGAATGGCTCTGGCAGGTTGTTGCGCTTGTTATTGTTGGGGGCGAAGTGTCTGCTCCAGAATCCTCGCCACTCCTCCCAGATTAGCGGTTTTACCCACCCATCACGCACGTAGAACACGACACCACGTTTCATTGCGGAGCCTATCACTTGTCCTAAGAGTTTTGATTGCTTATAGGGGTAAATCCTCGCCTCTGAGCTATCAATCGCCACGAAATATTCTGAGTTTGATGCGTCACATTGGGGCATAGTTACCCCGTAGATTTGGCAGTAATTTTTGATTCTATCCATTGTTTTGTGTTGTTAGATTTAGGATTTCGCCCCGCCAAAAATGGTTTTGGGTGACGTTTTGATGTGTGCATACCGTTGTGAAAATATGCGTAACGGTTTAGGAATTTCGCACCTGACATAGGCGCATACAAAAACAGACCGTACCTTTTGGGTACAGTCTGCCTTAGTGGATTAGGGTATTAGAGGTTATGCAGCGGTCTTTAGCTTAGTTGCTTTTGGCTCTGGTTTAACCTCTGGAGTTGCCTCAGTTTCAAGTGTCTCAGCCTTAGCGGTTATTGTGCTAATATGCTTACTTTGAGCTACTATCGCTTTTGCGTGTTGGTGGATTGCAGCCTTAAGATTCTCTTTTTTGCAGTTGGCAATGGTGTGGTTATTATTCACCTTTAGAGCGGTTTGATTTAGTGGTACTTCTGACTCTATGGCACTCACAATTTTGCCCTCTGAGTTGGTGCGATAAATTTTGTTGGTGCTCAAAAATTGGTTAAAAAGTTTGCGTTGCTTGATGTTAGTATCGGCAAACTCAGCCTCAAACTCTTTGCATACCAAAAACTCAGCTACACAATACTTTAGCAATGATTTTACGATTGTTATTGCATCGGTTTTGTCGACACTGCAAACCTCTATGTAACGTACTGAGGTGGAGATCTCACCGTTGCGCTCTGAAACGGTACGTTTTGCAAGTACAATAGTGTTTGGAGTGCACGCTAAATCATTGACTGCTACATTTTTGGCGATGTTAATTGATAGATTTTTCATTTTGTTTTTGTGTTTTAATTATTATTGAAATTGAATTTTTATGTTGTTGACCACTGGGCATAATTCACCCGTAGTCGTTTCTATCACGATTTTTGCTATCTATGAGATTTTCACTTCTCACAAATAAATAAGTTGTCAATCATAGAAACATAGTGACTACCTGGAGTGTTTCAGAAACTACTCAAGCGTTTGGTATAACCATACACTCAAAAATTACAGATAGTGTGTGTTTGCGTTGTCGCACGCAATTAATCTACTACTTTGTCAATGAACTTTTTTTGTTTCGGTTTGTAAGACCGTTTGTGTGTCGTTCAGTTGTTGTTTGAACTTGATTAAGTATAACACTAATTTTTCTAATTCCAAACTTTTGAGTTTTGCAACTCCTTGAGCTACAGTCTTTTTTGCTTTAAATGGAACGTGCATACATACACGCACACGAGGAAGCCTCTTTAACCTTCTGAGAATTAATGATTTAAGAAAAAGAAAAAATATTTTTACCCTAAAGGATCGGGTTATAGATAAACAACAAACCTAACTATCTAAGCCCCAAAGAGTTATTTAACCAAAATCAAATTGAAAAATATTTTCAACTTTTTTCAATCAATGTTTACAGAGCAACTTTAGAGGTTAGGTTTACTTTAGGGTAAAATAAACCCACCAACTCACTGAGAATTAGTAAGATAATAAAATTAAAAAAAGAGAGGTGGGTGCCACCCCAAGTGCGAGTGCCATACGCTCGATAAGCCCAAAATTCCAAGTTTCGTTTTTGGGAACACTTTATTTCAAGAAGTAATTTTTCATCAACTCCTGGAGATAACTTTTAATAGCTATTTTTAAGGCTTCATATACACAGTAAATCCTGAAAGCGAATTGCTCCTTTCACTGTAAACAAAAATCTCTCAAAACACCCCTATATCCAATGGATTATGACCACTTTGATTGTAAACACTGGGAGTATTTTTGATTACTATCTTTCAAGTCTATTATATACACTCAGACCCAACCAAGATTTCAGTTTACTTATTTGTACATTTTGAAAAATCGTCTCATGATGCGTACTACAGCGTACTATCTATCGTGCAAATACGCAGTACGCACTCAACAATAGAACTATTCCATATATTGAGAACCGCTGCTTTTTTACGTAGTTAGTTGAATAAAATCAGTATAAGTATGTAAAAAATCACTATATTTACAAAATGACACTTATTTAAAAGCTATGGATAGACTAAAGAAGTTAGGCATTATACCTATTGATTATTCACTATTAAACTCGATTCTAACAGAGTATAGTTCACCTCGCAACAAGGTAGCTGCTTTGGAGAAGTCGGGTGATTTGATGCGTTTAAAGCGAGGTTTATATGTTGTTTCACCAAGGGTCTCTGGGAGTATACTCTCAACTGAGCTTATCGCTAATCATATCTATGGACCATCTTATTTGTCAATGGAGAGTGCTCTTAGATATTATGGTTTGATACCTGAGAGGGTCTATGCTGTTCGTTCAATGACACTGAAGAGGTCTAAGGATTTTGAGAATAGTATAGGTAGATTTGATTATACATATTGCCCCAATGAGTATTACTCAATAGCTATACGTCAGGAGTCATATTGTGATTATACCTTTTTGATTGCATCACCTGAGAAGGCTCTTTG
>JBCQUZ010000107.1:0-6284 GCA_047173645.1 Rikenellaceae bacterium | reverse complement strand
GCTGAGAACTACCTTGCTAATGCAGGATTTGACTTTGAATCGTTAGCATTAAAAGGCTTTACGAAGAACGATAAGGGAGAGTGGTTTCAAACACCATTAGGCAAAGATGCGACTGACGGACAACGTATTGAAAGCCTTGCAGCATATCAAGATATTCACGACAAGGTTGTCAAGTTCACTGCTGCCCTTCGAGAGACGTGGGGAGGTTCTACTGAGATCGCAGAGAACATTATGCGCAAGGCAGGTTTCACTCCAGCTCTATTTTCAAACGAACCAGACCTTGCCGACCCAGAGCCATTCAACGCTAACGGAATTACTTTTGGAGATGAAGGTGACGATGGCGGTGCAGGAGGCAACTATTCAGGCACAGGAAAACTATCTTCAGCAGCACCAAAGCAGGTGATAGTAAACATTACAAACCTACTCAGCGTAGAGGCGATACAGCTTCTCGATTCAGAGGGAGCTCAAAGCCCCAAGATACAAAACCTCAAGGAGCAGATGGCACAGGCTCTGATTGATGTGGTGCACGACTTCGATGCCAGTTGGAACGGATAAAAATAGTTAAAAATGAGTAGATTATTAAGCATAGGAGCCTCATCGCTAATCAGTGGTGGCGTAATGGGAAGTGGTTCTCTTTATGGGTATGTTGGAGATACTACACGTAGAGTTTTGGGGATGGGATTCTCAGAGTTCTCCGATGGTGGTGTGCAGTATTTCTCGAAAGATTCTGAGATACTAAAACGTGCAGCAATACAGGCAGGCTCTCAGCTTGCCTATGGTGCGTTGCGCTCGTACCCACGCTTTATGCTCTATTGGGAGCAGAAGCAGCGAGATAAGAATTTAGCAGCGAACTCAGAGACGAGCATTGCTAATAAGAGTGGTCAATACTATCAACTTATCTCAGAGCAAAAAGCAGTTGCTAATGTCAAGAAGTACACCGACACCATCGTTGGCAATGTGGTTTCAGACTACTTGGAGTTATCCATCTCCAGCGATGGCAGCTACTACAATAATGCCAATAGCACAGTCGAAAAGAATACGACTTATGGCTTAGTAACCTTTGCGGATCTACAACCTCTGGTGCAGGTGTCAAGTAAGAATAATATCCTCCTCACACAGGTGCAGGGGCGTGATTACTCTCGCAAAGAGTTTATATCAGGTGGCGATTATGAGATCACTATCTCAGGTAAGATTACGTCTAAATATCCCGATGTCTACCCAGAGGCTGAGGTCTCAAAGTTCTTGAAGCTGATGCAATTCAAGGGTGTGATTGAGTGCGATAATACGATTCTTCGCCAGTTTAAGATTGAGCGACTTATTGTGTTGAACTACTCATTTCCTACCTCATCGTGTAGAAATATTCAGCCTTACACTTTGTCGTGTGTCGCAGTCGAGCCATCGGATAGCGTAGAGCTAATCACTACAACACAAGAGTCAGTTGATACGACTTTGGGTGAATCGAACAAATGGATTAAGTGGATAAATATAGGCACGGATGTCGTAAGTCCTGAGGCAATGTTAACTTGGTTCTAATAATGTTGCAAGGTGGCGAATTTTCACAGATAACCCAAAGCGTTCTTCGGTCACATATTTTTATATGCTCCCTTCAGCCCACTTTGCGCCATCTGCAAAACTTCATCCACCTATCAACATTCTTTAAAATGGATAGAAAATTATGTTAGATATACTTTGTTGCAAAATAACCATTGGAGATGCAGACTCATCAAATCCAATGAAGATAAATAACCCTATCACCCTCACGGAGGTTGGTAGTATCGAGATTAGCGAGAGCTACAAACAGCTCATCGGTACAGCTACGATAATGTTTCCTAAGGGCACAGTGTTCAAAAGCACCATCATTGGCAATGCTACAGTTGAGGGTACAGATGCCTCATCAATCACCACTGAGATTATGGAGGATGGCGTTATAATTGAAAAGCGCACAACCACTCAGGCTATGAATGAGACGAGCTTTTCGGTGGGTCAGAGAGTTAATATCCAGCTCGGTTATAACGGAGTGTTAAAGAACCTCTTTTTTGGATATATAACAGCCTACAACTCCGAGAGTCAGTTTGAAATCAAGTGCGAGAATATGGCGTATAAGCTCAAACTAAAACAAGCACCAAAGTTTGAGACCTCTACCACCTGCTCAGTTAATGACATCTTAGGGGAGAAGTATAACCTGCTGAAAGATACAGGTTTTGCAATTCATACTGATACGAAACAGTTCGATATAAAGATTGGCAAGGTGAAGATAACGGACAACTTCACCGTTGCTGACATACTTAACGAATGGTCAAAATATAAGCTCTACTGTTTCTTGAAATTTGATGAGAGCAACACCGACTCAATGCCAGCAATAGCAATCGGACGACCTTACTCATCATCAAAGAGCCAACCGATATTCCCCAAAGATAGCGAGGCGACACCCTTCAAAATCTATTTCAACTACCACGTTGCAAGTAGCGACTTGAAAGCAATCAAGGTAGATCCAAAGTTCTTAGCTATCACAGGCAAGGCACTTGGTAAGGACGAAAAATTCTTTGAGGCAACAGTAAGACTAAACCCAGATTATGATTCATCGGTTGCAGGTAGCAAAGAGTTTCAGACCGTGAACGCTACCCAAGTAACGACCAAGAGCCAAAAGGTAACAGGCAACAAAACCGCTGAGGGTGCAGAGACCAAGACACAAGTAGATCTCAGCACTTACACAGTAATGCCCTATATGAGTCCAAATATCGGAATTGACTCTGATACATTGGTCGAGGAGGCGATAGAATATTTCAAGAACTACAACCTCAACGGCATAGAGGGTTCACTTACAATCTTTGGAGATCTAGCACTAAACACAGCGTGTCTAGTGGAGCTGATCGACAATCGTAATCCATCAAAGAATGGAACATACATCGTGGAGGAGGTGACAACCTCTTTTGGCATAAATGGGTATAGACAACGCTGTTCTATCCCCTATAAAATCAAGAGCTAATTATGGATACAAACAATAGTCAGAAAATAATAAGTGAGGCGATTAAGAAGATTGCCTTAGGGAGAAGTGCCGACCGTGTAGCGATGTCTCCATCAGGAATTGGTGGTGTGGGTACTGCTCGTATGATACACGGATATGTAGCTAAGATTCACGATGATCCGAATGATGAGTATTGTGGTACGATTGACGTTGGTGAGTACCCAGATGAGACTGCTAGCACCGAGGCGATAATCCACAAAGGAGTGTTGCTGGCAGGTACTCAGGACAACTCTGGTGGTTTCTTGATAATTCCAACTCTCTTTTCAGACGTTACGATTGTTTCAGATGCAGCGACCAAACATAGCTATGTCGTAAACTTCTCGCACGCTGATTTCATTCAGCTACATTCACACAAAGAGGTGGTTGTAGGAGTTGTGGAGACTGACGAAGTAGATGTAGGTGATGAGAACTCACCAGACTACAATGAGCTTGAAGCAACTGGCAACGAGTCCACAACAAAATACTCTCCAGAGGGTATGACAACGACAGTCAAGAACGATAGCGACAAAGAGGCTACCATCGTGATGGATGCCGAAACTATCACTCACACAGTTGACAAATCAGCTATCAAGCAGACCACCGACAAAGTGCAGCACGATGTCAATGGCACAACAATTACCCTCGCTGACAAGAAGGTAACACTTGGCGATGAGATGGCAACCGAACCACTTGTTTTGGGAAATGAACTTGCACAGCTTATGTTGGAGTTTATCACCGAGTGTAGCAAGATTATGACCCCAACGATGATGGGAACAATGCCAGCTATCAATGCCCCAAACTTTCCATCACTCGCTTCAAAGATTCAAAACTTCCTTTCACAAACCTCATTCACGAAATAATGGATTCAACACTTCTACCTGCAATCGGAGAACTTGAAAAAGATTCTCTTTGCTATTCGATATACGCCCAACTATATAACAACTTCTTCAACGCTCATGACTCAGGAACAGTAGTCGAGGGCGATTGGATTTCCGTACGCCTACACAACACAGCCTACGGTTTTGCTGAGGCTATATCATCTGCTGTTGGTGGCGGTGATAGCGAGAGCGGTGTGCTTATTGGCTATCTCAAGAAGTCTGGCGATGATATGTATGGCAAGCTCCGAGCGAACTATGGCTTTGAGGCTGGATATGATAATACACGAGTGCTATACACATACTTCGAGAATAATCAGTATGGAGTTCATATAGATGGCAACCTGCGATTAGGTGGTGATAGCCTCTATATTGGTGAACGAAATGTGTTGCGCTATGATACTGAAAAGGCTACTGTAACCTTTGATGCTCCATATATCGACCTGCTCACGGCTAACATCAAAAGTAGCGGTGAGATGTTGTTTGGTTCGGACAAAGCAAATGGCGTTCATATATCTTCGACAACGGTACAAATCAAAGGCAAAGATGTCTACCACGAGGGAAACGCAAACCTCTCAACGGTTGATTGGGCTATGCAAAACGCAGCAATATCAAGCAATCTAACCGTTGGTGGTACTGCTACGTTGAAAGATGAGCTAACAGCTCTCTATGGTTTCACGCTTGGCTATGGTGGTGAAGCACTGCTGATTGGAGGCAAGGAGAATATCACTGCCAATAGTTTTCTTTCGTTTGGTTCGGGGTATGGAATCAAAATTGGCGGTGTGCCAGTCTTGGTACGTGTTAACGATAGCGACATCCAGCTGAGTGCTGCTGAGGGTGATTTGCTCTTGGGGTCAGAGCAGACCAACAAAATCAGGCTCTTTGCAGGGTTGAGCGATATTGATGGCGATAATATTCTCATCTCAAAATATGGCGATGGCTACTTCCCAGCATCACTAACGGTGCGCCACAACTATGGCGAAAACCTGCTATCCACTTATCGTGTCGATACGGACGATGAGGGAGTCGTAATCCACAAACGACTACGTTTTGGCTCTGCTACTGGTGCAATCCTTTCAGGCAATAGCAATGGTATCACCCTCACCTCCTCAGCGTGTAGTTCTCACTTCTCACACAGAGAATCAACGAGCCACTACAAGCCATTAGATAGAGCTTCGACCTCGCTCTACATCTCAACCGATAGTGACTTCATCACAGTAGGCAAACCTTTGGAGGCAACAACCTACATCGGCATTGATGGCGCACGCACACGCATAACTGTCGATGCTCTACAGTTCTCTGACGAGAGTTATATTCAAGCAGTAACAGATGGTTTCAAACTATCTGGCAACTCTGTATTCTTAGGCAATCTCAGCTCCGAGCGTTTCGCCTCAGGCTTCTCTGGTTACGGTTGGTCTATCCTAAATAACCTAACCACAGGCAACACCTCAGCCACCTTCGATGAGCTAACCATCCGAAAGAAGATGCGCATATACGAGTTAGAAGTACAAAAAATCACCGCTACTAATGGCTCGTTTTGGGTGAGCGACTCTTGTAGCGGAGATGTCGTCGAGAAATTATAATCAACTAATTTATATAATATTAGATTTATCCCACATAAGATCAAATTGGTCAACAAAATAATCAAACCAAA
Source organism: Rikenellaceae bacterium (assembly GCA_047173645.1). Classification (GTDB taxonomy): domain Bacteria; phylum Bacteroidota; class Bacteroidia; order Bacteroidales; family Rikenellaceae; genus Alistipes. The sequence continues at coordinate 751 of JBCQUZ010000107.1, read as the reverse complement.
ATTTATTGTATTTTTTATATATGATAAAAAATGGTCTGCCATTCACTGACGAGCTATCCCATCCAGCAATATGAATGTGTATTTCTGCGTTGTCTGTATCCCTATCAAAAATAAAAATGTTATACGGTGGGAGTATATCTAACACTTTTAACTGAATGTCATTACATTTGTTTTCTGCTAATTCTTTAATTTTTTTGAAATTATTATCATAAAACTGAACGCTATCCTCTATATTTTTACCACTTCGAAGAGTAGCACAATGTATTGCGTGTTGCTTATTGTCCATTAACAGAATTTTTAATTTTGCTTTTATATCTTTATGATTCTGATATAAGATGTCAAATGTAACCGTAAATCCAAGTCCATATATTTCAACTGTCTCTGAATCTAATATTTTGTCGTTAATCTTACTGAAATCAAACTTATTACCAAGTTTTATATTGTTGTCACTAATGGCATCACTTTTAAATGGCATATATGCAACATAAGGTAGCTTTTGTTGAAATAGATTCATCAATGAAGAGCTAACCTTAGCCGCTAAATCAGATTGACTTTTGTAGTTGCAGCATAATCTATCGCTATTATCTCGAACTTTGTTTATGAAACTATCTAATTGATGTCTCTGTATATTAGACAGCCACTTTTTTGATATATACAAGAGGGTATCTTGTATGACGTTGTAACATAGCACATTAGTAAAATTTGTATATACCGATCAGGGGTAAAAAGTAGTCTTTTTTCTATGACTAAC
>JBCQUZ010000106.1:0-6312 GCA_047173645.1 Rikenellaceae bacterium | reverse complement strand
AAGTATTGGCGACACCACACTCAGTGAGTGTATTGAGCGGTTAAAACGGTGGGAGCAAAATCCCAACTCTCCCTGCACAATCCACCTCGATAAAGACTTTGCCCCATATTCATTTGGATTTTCACAAATCTATCCAGATGGCAGAGTTGGAATCGTAGGTGGATTGTTGTATCACGGCAAACCTGACCAATCTCTGGCTGTAAGGTTAGACCCACTTCACGGTTGGAGTACACATACTTAGAATATTATAGATCAGAAACAGTAATCAATTAAAAATAAAAACAAAATGACAAAGAAATTAAAGAGAGGTGATAAGATCACCGTAGTGAGCGTAAATAGCTGCGCCTGTACAACAATCGTAGAATACACAATTGATTCAATCGCTGATGATGGACGATTGGTCTATGCTAAGAACCGAAAGAGATTCTTCCTGCCCGTCACACCATCATCGTTGGTTCTAATCGGTCATTCGCTCGGTATCAAGGAGGGAACGTACAAAGATGGCACAGCCTTTAACATCGACGCTTATTGTAATCTCGGTGGGTTAGATCGAGAGAGTATGATCTCTCTACTCCAGAGCAATCTTAACGAGACATTCGACCAGTGGGAGATGATTCGTTGGTTTGATGGTGTAAGCGAAGTTGGAGACCCGATATTTGCCACACCAGTAGAGAGTGCCCCAGAAGAGATTGAGGTCGAAGAGGCTGAGGTAATAGAGCCAATAATCGAAAAGAGCGCACCCAAAGCAGAGGTTGCCACAGAGATTTTACCCCAACCACAGCCCATCGAGAATGACATCGAGAAGGTGTTAAAGTTGGTTATTCAAGACTACTCCGACAAATCATTCGTGGTTATCGGTGATACAAAGCTGGTTAAAGAGACACTTAAAAACTTAGGTGGTCGCTTCAATAAATTCCTAAAATGTGGAGCTGGTTGGGTCTTTACAAAGAACAAATTAGAGGAGGTCAAGCAAGCCCTCTCAATAGCATAACAACAATACAAACAATAATTTAAAAACTTACAGATATGTCAAACGTAGCAATTATTAAAAACAGCAGTACTTTCGATTTTGAGACAAACCCAGTAGAAGAGATGGATTTGATGACTCTCAAACGCACCCACAAGGAGAACGATGTATATGGCAATCCAATCAAGGGTATCTATCACTTCGAGATGATTGACCGTGTGATGCAGAGTTGTCGCTCACACGGATTGAACTATGAGGTAGAGACTATCTTTGCTGCTCAGAACAAGAACAAGAGTATGCCCGGTGTGATTGTCCTACCACAAGTTGAGAAGATTCACGGTGAGAAGGCTATCGAGGCTCACATTGTCCGCCGAGTATTTACCACAATCCAAATCAAAGATGGTTCAAACGATGAGCTAACAACAAACATCGCTCTGGCATACCACCAAGATGGTATTCAGGCTGCTATTGGACCGTGCGTAAAGATTTGCCACAATCAATGTATCCTCGCAGCAGACAGATTGATTAGCACCTACGGAAAGGATAAGGTCTCTATCGAGGAGCTGTTCAATATCATTGACCTTTGGTTGCGTGATTTCCACACCGATATGCACTTCGACAGAGAGCGCATCAAGAAGATGAAGGCTCGTATTTTAACTCCCGACGAGATACTCAAGATGATTGGATTGTTGCAGGTTACACGAGTAGCCCACGACAGCAAGGATAAAAGTATCTCGGCAAAGGTCAAGGCATACCCACTCAATCAGGGTCAAATCTCGGTGTTCACAGAGGATCTACTCAAACTACAACAGAGGCAAGATCAAATCTCTATTTGGGATATGTATAATATCGCCACGAACCTCTATAAACCGGGTCGCACTGATATTCCAGTTATCCTGCCTCAGAACGCTGTAATGGCTGATATGATGGCGGAACACTGGGGTGTATAACAGAGATGAGCGGTAACAAAATTATAAAAAATCAGTAGCGATTTCACCTATAGTTGTGGTGAGATCGCTACTCTTTTTACAAACAGATTAAAACGTATAGATATGAACGCAGCGATAACACCACATCTACCAGACTATGTAAGTCTATATTATGTAGATTATAGAGACAACCTATCTGAAAATGAAGATCTATTAGAGGAGACACTTCGCAAGAACTCACTTGACCCAATAAACTTCAAGCTCAATGAGTGGTGGGCAGATGGTGACACAGTGAGATATTACATTGATGAGATTCAAAAGCAATTAGCCACTCAGGGGGTCGAACTTAGTGACGATGACGAGGAGGAGATTCGAGATTGGTTGTTTGAAAATGACCAATCAACTCCAGTGAAAGATCTACTAAAAAACACTGGCTCCGTCACAATGTTCTACTCCTTAGGATTAGAAGTTGATGGTTATAGTGAGCCGGGATTCTTTGCTCCATCAGTTCGATATAGCTCAGTTGCTCAGGAAGCATACAAGATACGCCGAATATTGGGTATCAAGAAAGAGACCAAAGAGGCAAAGCTAATCGAATCAATTGTCAATAATGCACATTATGGTGGCGAGCTTAGGATATACTTCAAAGTACCTATCGAGGATATACTCTCAGATACTCCAGAGGAGGATTTCAAAACCATTCACTTCAAAGGACAATGTACAATCGCCGTATATCATAGCAGTGGTTCGGGTGATTACGAGCATTTCGAGATAAATAAATCCTTTCCATTCGATAGAGATAACCTTTTTACCTCAGATTCTGATAAGTACTCAATTGAAAACTGCTTTGGAATGTGTGGCAATTGGTTAGATGATAATGTTGAACCTATCTTCTCCTACGCTCCACTCAAAAAGAGGGGCAAAATCAAGAAGTCAGATAATGCTGCACGCATCGCACAAGAGGCTGAGTACAAACGAGTATTTGATGCTGGCGGTTGCACTAAGGGTGATATGGATTACAACCGTCACCGAGATGTCTACTACGATAACAACATCCCTTGTGGTTCACATTGCCCTCACTGTGGCACATTCTGGATAGATTAGAAACGAACTTAAAACTTTAAAACTATGGCAATTAATCTTCACACCGCTACGGTGTATGACGTAAAACTAACCTCAGCGATAGCGTATGGTTCAGATGCTCAGGAGGCATTTTACTACATCTTTGCTCGCTGGGATATATCAACAAATATCGACGACGAGTACCACGCAGAGTACGAGATGGATCGTGATGACCTAAAGCGTCTCCGTGATGATATTCTAAATCAAACAGAGGATTTCAAAGAGGAGGAGGCGTACCTTAAAGAGCAGCTATCAAAGGCGAATATGTCCGTCGATGAGTTTGTTGAAGTCCTCAATAAATTAATCACCACCAGTGACCAGCGCAATAACTATGTGCTGCTTAGTTGGTACTAAATGTTAGGGTTATGGGGAAAAGTAAGACAATGACAGAGCGAGAGGTATTAACGCTTATAGCAGCCAACAAAACTCTTCGTAACTACTATGAGGCTTATGTTGAGGGAAAATTATGCAAGGTGATGGAAGATCACCACGACCTTCTAAGAACTTTTGACTTTGACCTACGCATAGGAAACATATATGTCAATTATGTTCGTGAATCATATCGAACTCACTGCAATGAGAAGCTAATGACGCAACTCAGGAAGCTATGTGATTTAGGTTATGTAACACTATATGGGCTTAAACGTTGCACAAAACTGGCAATCAAGAATAGCAACCTCTTAGAGTATTACTTCGAGAAACTTGTTGAAGAGCTGAGTAATGAAATGGTTGTGCTATGTGATGATTTTGAATATCAGCTATGCACAATTATCAATAGCGAGGTCGATGAGATGCCGACCAATTACTTAGAGGAGTTCCTAAATACTAATGCTTTAAGAAAAGGAAGGATAGTGATATGCGAGAGATAAGATACTACACTTGCCCTCAATGCTTTGAGGAATCACTGCGCTATGCGATGCTGGATCTTGACGGCACAAACTTAGAGGAGGGTTATTGTTGTAGCAGCTGTAAACGAGAGTACATCGGAGTAGACCACGACCAAGTGGTTGAGATGAATCCCGATATTAACGACTAAAATATTAAGATATAATGGATGTAAAATGTAAGAAATGTGGCTCTACGAATGTAGAGGTTCGCACTTGGGTCAATCCCAACACATTAGAGGTTGCAAGCCTTTTAGATATTCACACTATCATATCAGAACAAGCTGATTGTTGGTGTAAGGAGTGTGATGATAATGCAGAACTTATCATTACAGAGTAATAACGATTAAAGCATAAACGTAATGAAACGAAATTTAATAGAAGATCTGCATTATTATTTTGAGCAGAAAGAAGATAAAACACACGAGGAGGAGATGTTCCTCAGCCACCTTAAAGAGGAGTTGCCATACTTCGCAATTACCCACCTACACCGAGACGACCTTGCCTCCAGAGGCTTTGATGCTGAAGAGGTAGATGACTGCACTATGGAGGAGATTGCCGACAAAATGGGTAATGCCTACCAAGAGAATGGCTACTGGATTGACCTCGATATTATTGCAGAGGATAGAGTCGAGAAGTTCAAGTGTCCTAAATGTTGGGGAGATGCAGGGGGATATTACGAGGATCGTTGCCATTGCGGTAGTTGCAACCACGAGTGGCAAATCACTGAATCAACAGGGCGTTATGTGTTGGTTGAACACTCAGAATCTTCATTTTTCGAGAAACACGAGGTCGGTTTTGAGTCATACCAATCCGATGACAATGGTGCAAGGTATATTCCAGAACACCTATACATTGCTCACTTCGACAAAAACCCAAAGGCGAAACAGATATACCTGCCGATAGGTTGGCCCGAAAGTCAAATATATTTGGAATGGGAACATACAGCACCAAAGAAATTTGCGAGATGTGAGTATATCAACCCAGCTGATACAGTATTAGATCTGGGCAATGATGCTCTGTTTGTTCCGAACTCTCTAATAAAAAGATAGCAATGGACTACAGGAAGATTGTAGCAGCCAGCTACGCTCCTCTAACACGAGCGTGGAGACTAACAGATGAGGATGGTAAAACGCAATCTGGGGTATTTACTCCTGACGAGAATAGAGCAGCAGAGTTTCATCACCATAACGATGAGGAGTGGTATCACACCCTCGATGAAAAGAACGGTGTCGAGTTAATAATCTCACCCGATTGCCTCCATAAGAGAACCTCCCAGTGTTGCAAAGAGAGGTATGAGGGTGTTGATTGGCACGTTCTGATACAGCATTTCAGTGGGCTGCCAAAATATAAAGAGCTATACGATAGTGATGTAAAAATAATATTATAACACAATGGAAAAAGAGTATATAGATGAGATGTGTAACTATATCAAACAGATATTCAGTTACAAGAAGTCAATAATTTGGTCGTGGGGTGCAGTTGTATTCCACCACGTCGTGTACAAGGAGATGCCAGCCCTTCGCTTTGAAGTCAATGGCTTTCTTCACAAGGGCGATGTAATAGTCGCTTTCAACAGTGGAGCTGATGCCTTTGAGGTATATTGCCTTGATAAGAGCGAGGCAGTCGTGAATAGCAAAGATGATGTCTACTTTGATGAACTGGTAGAGGTCATTGACGAGATGGTAGAGAAAGAGGGCTCAGACGAGACATATCAAAAGAGGGTGCGGAAATGGATTAAATCAGTAGAGTCGAGAACCTTACTGTTTGAGAAAATAGCCTTCGAGGGAACATTCCACTTCAACCGTAGACGCTATGGTAACAAAACATATACGTGGGTTGAGGGAGTTAAGTTTCGTAGTGTAAATATATGGTTTGCAGCGAGTGATCCATTTCCCAAAATCGAACCCTCAAAGAGTGAGTTAATATCATTATTGCAACATCACTACAAGTTCGATAGCTATCAGGTCGAGACTATTAGTAAACATCCAAGAGGTTCAAGTAAATTTGATGGTAAAGTTCTATATCAAGGGGAGGGTTACGAATGGAAGAGCTAAGAATAACAGAAGAAGAGGATCAGACCATAAATGTTTTTCTAAATCCAGACAGTATCGTCTATGCACGAAAGCGAGAGGAACTTATCAAACAATCTGGAATGACCGAGAGTGAAGCAGATGATTACCTACTCACAACACCAATACAAATAGAGCTATTCTATTCCGCCACAGGACTCTTTGCTGTAGAGGCTGAGGCGGTTGAATGTTGTGAGATATATAACCCTTACGATGGTAAAGAGATACCAAACGACAATCTTACTTATTAAATGGCGAGTTAAGGTTTAACTCATCGAACTGCACCATTAGCGCAAGTTTTCGCAGATCCTTTTCAGTAAAGGCGTATATAGTAGCTC
>JBCQUZ010000019.1:0-34742 GCA_047173645.1 Rikenellaceae bacterium | reverse complement strand
CCAATAAAACAGTAAATAAATAAAAATATGCGTAGATTTTTAATAACATTAGTTTTTTCGTTTGCAGTAATCCTCAATGCGCAAGCATGGGGGCAAAAGGGGCACGATATTATCGCCTATATTGCAGAGTGTCACCTAACCGACGATGCGCGCGCCGAAGTGGATAGGTTGTTTGCAGGATATTCTATGGTTTATTGGAGCAACTGGGCAGATTCGGCAAAATATATCGACGAATATAAACATACCTCTCCGTGGCACTATCGCAATGTCGAGGAGAACTCTACCCCCGAACTGACACCAACACCCAAAGAGGGGGATGTCGTGTGGGCAATTGAGGAGATGATCTCTCGATTGAAGGATAGCTCCCTATTGGACGCGGAGCACACTGTGGCGCTGAAGTTTTTGGTGCACTTTGTGGGGGATCTACACTGTCCCATGCACGCAGGGCGTAGAGAGGATTTGGGAGGAAATCGAGTACCGATGGTATTTTTCTATAATTCGACAAACCTACACTCTATTTGGGATACAGCGATAATCGAGAAGACTCATAATTGGAGCCACACGGAGTGGGCGGAGCAGATAGATCGACTCTCTTTAGATGAAGAATCGCAGGTGGTGGATGGCGCCCCAAACGATTGGTTCTCGCAAACTTATGATGTTGCAGTAGAGATCTACAAAGATGCAAAGCGAAGCCAAGAGGAGAGCTACAACTATTGCACCAAATATCAAATTCCACTCGAAACACAACTCCGCAATGGAGGGTTGCGTTTGGCATCTATTTTAAATAAAATATACACGAAATAAAATTTGTCAAATAAAATTTAATTTGTAACTTTGGCAAAGTTAAATCCAAAAACAAATTTATTAATTAAATATCACTATGAAAGAAGCTATTGCAATTTTGACTGGTGGCGGCCCAGCTCCAGGTATGAACACAGTTGTGGGAAGTGTCGCTAAGACTTTCCTTAAGCAAGGTTACCGCGTTGTCGGTTTGCACGCTGGTTATTCGGGTCTTTTCAACCCAAATCCTATCACCGAGGATATTACATTCCCTATGGCGGACGATATGTTCAACCGCGGTGGTTCGTACCTTCAAATGAGCCGTTTCAAGCCAACTGATGCAAACTTTGAGAATGATTTTAACTTGTCATTGTTCAAGGACAACAACATCAAATTGTTGGTAACTGTAGGTGGTGACGATACTGCATCGACCGCAAACCGTATCGCTAAGTTCTTGGAGGATAAGCAATACCCAATCGCTAACATCCACGTTCCTAAGACAATTGATAATGACCTTCCTCTTCCAGCAGGTTCTCCAACCTTTGGTTACGAGTCAGCTAAGGCAGCAGGTACTGTGATCGGAACAACTGCTTATTGCGATGCTAAGACTAGCGGAAACTGGTTTGTTGTTGCGGCGATGGGTCGTTCGGCTGGTCACTTGGCATTTGGTATTGGCGAGGCTTGTCACTATCCAATGATCGTTATCCCTGAGATGTTCAACAAGACAGAGATCACTGTAGAGAAGATCGTAAACTTGGTAGTATCGGCTATCATCAAGCGTAAGTTGATGGGTATGGATTATGGTGTTGCTATGATCTCGGAGGGTGTATTCCACGAGCTTTCAGACGAGGAGATCAAGAAGAGCGGTGTAACTTTCTCTTATGACGATCACGGTCACCCAGAGTTGGGTAAGGTATCTAAGGCTCACATCTTCAATGAGATGTTGGAGAACAAGTTGGTTGAGCTTGGTATCAAGGTTAAGAGCCGTCCAGTAGAGATCGGTTACGAGGTTCGTTGTCAAACTCCTATCGCATTTGACCTTACATATTGTTCTGAGCTTGGAATGGGTGTATATCAACTATTCTCAGAGGGTAAGAGCGGATGTATGGTTTACGTAAACTCGGAGGGTAACGTATCGCCATTGTATTTGAAGGATCTTCAAGATCCTACAACTGGTAAGATCCCACCACGTTTGGTAGATATGTCATCTGATAAGGTTTCGAATGTTATCGACACTGTACTTAGCTACATCACAGAGGCTGACTACGAGGTTGCTAAGGCATATGTTGCTGACCCAGCGGTTTATGACTTCAAGAAGATCTTGAACTGGTAGTTTATTGATTTAGGACTGACTCCGTCGGGCGGAGTGCTCTCCGCAGAGCTGATTTATTTAGCGAGGGGGCGTAATGCTTTGGCATTACTATAAAAAAGTGTTATATTTGGCTTATGAGAGTGAACTCTCAGCGTCAAATATAACACTTTTTTAGCTATCAAACCTGTGGTTTGATAGCCCCCTCGAGGTTCACGTACGCACGAATCCATAAAAGGAAATGCAGTTTCCTTGCCTGTGCGGCTCGCACCGCCCGCCGGCGTTAGGCAGTCTCCTCACTCCGCCCTCCCCTCCTAAAAAAGCACTTTTTTCAAAAAAAGTGCGCGGAGGGTGGCAACTCGTTAGAGTTGCAACTGCAAAAACAAGGAGTCTGTATCAGTTCTAAAGAAAGCTACACTCCGATCCCATTAATTTTTGTAATATCTAGTCCAGTAGTAATAACCATCGTCGTATAACTCTTTGAGATTTAGGACTCCGCTAGATATGTAGGCATCCATTTGGATTGTGGCGTATGAGGGGTAGTTGCGGAAGAGAGTTAGAGTCTCGTAGTAATTTGAGAAATCGTATGTTCCGTAGGCGTAATAGTTTGTTTTTTCACCTCCATTGTTGTTTACTTGCCACTCTTCGTAGGTGTAAGTGTCGTCATAATAGAACTCATATATATAATATATGGTGTAGCTACCGAAATCTTCTGAATACACCCATGTGTTGGTGATACTGTTGTTTATGGCATCACTGACAAAATTGCAGCTAACAAAGGTTGTGGTTAGTGCGCATAGTAATGTTGCGATTAAAAGGCGAAATTTTTTCATATCTTTGGATTTGATTTTAGTTATATATTTGTCTGTAAAGGTAATATAATTATTATTACAACCAAAATAATAGAATTATCAATTTGCATCAATAGTGCCAAATATACTTAATTGCATCTTTTTTGGTCAAAATGTTGGATTTGTGGTTTTTTTTTGATAATTTTATTTTTTGGTGGGCTTCTTTAAAGTGGAAGCTATCGCTTATGACCAAAACTTATGACCATTAACTTTAAAAATAGTTTAAAATGAAACAAGCATTGAAAATCGTTGTGCTCGCTAAACAAGTGCCCGACACACGCAATGTGGGAAAGGATGCTATGACAGCCGAAGGTACGGTGAATCGTGCCGCGTTGCCTGCAATCTTTAACCCCGAAGATCTCAATGCACTCGAAGCGGCTCTTTCTCTGAAGGAGTCTATCGAGGGCTCAACACTCCACATTCTCACGATGGGACCTCCACGTGCGGCGGAGATTATTCGAGAATCAATATTTAGAGGTGCCGATGGAGGTTACCTCCTCACGGATCGCAAATTCGCAGGATCAGATACTTTGGCTACATCATACGCTCTGTCGTGTGCACTTCGCAAAATAGGTGCCGATGTAATTATGGCTGGTCGCCAAGCAATTGATGGTGACACGGCACAAGTGGGACCCCAAGTTGCCGAGAAGATGAACCTTCCGCAGGTGACATATGCCGAGGAGATTTTGTCTGCATCGCCCGAAAAATTAACCATTAAGCGTCGCTTGGAGCATGGAACAGAGATTGTTGAGGCTCCTGTGCCGTTGGTGATTACGGTGAATGGCTCGGCTAAGGATTGTCGCCCTCGTCACGCAAAACGTGTGATGAAGTATAAATATGCTATGACCCCTTCGGAGGTGGCGGCTGATCCCGATTCGTTGGCGGCTCAATTAACAGCGCAACGCGACTATTTGCAAATTGTGGAGTGGGGGGCAGATGCTGTTGATCCAGACGAAAAGCAATTGGGTCTAAGTGGTTCGCCCACAAAGGTTAAGGCGATTCAAAATGTTGTGTTCCAAGCCAAAGAGTCGAAGTCTCTAACCGCTTCGGACGGCGACATCAATTCACTTATGGTCGAACTAATCCAGAGCCATACGCTCGGTTAAATCTTTGAAAAATTATGAATAATATATTTGTATATATAGAGATCGAGGAGGGTAAGATTGCCGACATCAGCCTCGAACTACTCACCAAGGGACGCGAATTGGCGACTCAATTGGGGGTGAAGCTCGAAGCGGTGGTGATCTCATCTAAGACCGATGGGGTAGCCGTAGAGTTGGCAAAATATGGTGCCGACACGGTGTGGACAGCAGATGATGCAATCTTTGCACCGTATCAAACTCTTCCCCACTCGGCTGTTATGTGTGGACTCATCAAGGAGGAGGAACCACAAATCGTTCTTATGGGGGCAACTTCGGTGGGTCGCGATTTGGGACCTCGTGTTTCGTCGGCTCTATTTAGCGGACTCACAGCCGATTGTACCGAATTGGTGATTGGCGACCATACAGATCCTAAGACGAAGAAGGAGTATCAAGGTTTGTTGTATCAAATTCGTCCAGCTTTTGGTGGTAATATCATAGCAACAATTATTAACCCCGACAACCGCCCACAAATGGCAACCGTGCGTGAGGGTGTGATGAAGCGCGAAGAGGCTAAAGTGGCAGGAGCGGCCGAAGTTAAACAGATTGATTGGACGAAATTCGTAAAGGATAGCGACCTAGTAGTTAAGATCATAGAGCGTAAGATGGAGGAGCGTAAAATCGACATCAAGGGAGCTGGAGTGATCGTAGCAGGTGGCTATGGTGTTGGTTCGAAGGAGGGATTTAAGTTGCTCCATGAGTTGGCAGAAGTTTTAGGTGCTGAGGTTGGTGCAAGCCGTGCGGCGGTAGATGCAGGATTTACAGATCATGCTCGCCAAATTGGACAAACGGGAGTTACAGTGCGTCCGAAACTATATATTGCTTGTGGAATATCGGGTCAAATCCAACACACGGCAGGTATGGAGCAGTCGTCGATGGTGATCTCGATAAACACCGACGTGGCGGCACCTATTAATAAATTGGCAGATTTCGCAATCACAGGATCGATTGAGGAGGTTGTGCCAAAGATGATTAAGTACTACAAACAAAATTCAAAGTAATGGCTAATTTCTTTTTAGATAATAAAGATTTGCAATATCATTTGGAGCACCCTATGATGCAACAAATTTTGGAGCTTAAGGAGCGTGGATATGCAGAGAAGGATTTGTATGATTATGCTCCGCAAAATTTCGAGGATGCAATAGACTCAATTCGCCAAACTTTGGAGATCGTGGGCGAGGTGTGTGCAGATACTATCGCACCCAATGCCGAAGGTGTCGACCACGAAGGACCACGCGTTGAGAATGACCATGTTATATATGCGACAGGAACATCTCAAAATTTGGAGGCAGTAAATGCAGCTGGGCTTAATGGACTCACATTGCCACGCAAATATGATGGATTGAATGCTCCTCTGATCACATTTGTTATGGCAAATGAGATGGTTGCACGTGCAGATGCAGGATTCGAGAATATTTGGGGACTTCAGGATTGTGCCGAGACGTTGAATGAATTTGCAAGTGATGAGATCAAAGAGCTATTTTTGCCTTGGGTATCGGCAGGGGCAACCTGTGCGATGGATCTCACGGAGCCCGATGCAGGTTCGGATTTGGGTGCGGTGATGTTGAAGGCAACATATGACGAAGCGTCGGATAGATGGTTGCTCAATGGCGTGAAGCGCTTCATTACAAATGGCGATGGCGAAGTGTCGTTGGTGTTGGCACGTACCGAAGAGGGTACATCGGATGCTCGCGGACTCTCAATGCTTGTTCACGACAAGAGGGATGGTGGAGTGAAGGTGCGTCGCATCGAGAATAAATTGGGTATTAAGGGATCACCAACGTGCGAGTTGGTCTTTACTAACGCTCCATCGAGATTGGTGGGCGATAGGAAGATGGGACTTATTAAATATGTAATGTCGTTGATGAATGCCGCGCGTTTGGGTATTGGTGCTCAATCGGTTGGTTTGTGCGAAGCAGCATATCGCGAAGCGTTGAAGTATGCTTATGAGCGTGCACAATTTGGTAAGCCGATCATTAAATTTGCGGCGGTGTCGGAGATGCTCGCTAATATGAAGGCTAAGACTACGGGCGCTCGTGCGTTGTTGTATGAGACTGCTCGATTTGTAGAGGTCTACAAACAATATGGTCACATTTCGCACGAGAGATCCTTGGAGGGTGATGAGCGCAAGACGATGAAATATTACAATCGCTTGGCAGATGCCTTCACTCCACTTGTGAAGTTATTCTCGTCGGAGTATGCTAACCAAGTGGCTTATGATTCGGTGCAAATACATGGTGGTTCGGGATTTATGAAGGATTATGCTTGCGAGAGATTGTATCGCGATGCTCGTATTATGAATATTTATGAGGGAACATCTCAGTTGCAAGTCGTGGCGGCAATCAATGGAGTAACCAAAGGTACATTCCTCGAAATGATCGAGAACTACGAAGCGGAAGCGCGTAGCGAAGCTATAGCTCCTATTGCGGAGAGTTTGAAATCTATGCGCGCAAAATTGGAGTCGATGATTGAGAGGGTCGAAACACTCGAAAAGGAGAGCGTAGGGTATAAAGAGCTCCATGCAAGACGATTAGTCGAGAGCGCAGGGCATATCGTAATTTCGCACCTTTTGGCACGTCAAGCAACCCAATGCGAAGATGAATATTTGACATCGGCAAAGGTCTATCATAAGATGGCATTTGCGAAGGTCGAAGAGGCGATGGCTACTATTTTTAATTCGGAGCTTTCGGACATTGAACTTTACAAAGATATAGAGTCTGTATAGTTAATTTCAATCTATTTTAAGGTGTTGCAACGGCAAATAGTAGCTATTTATTAGATATTATCTGCTATTGCAACATTTTTTTTGCAAAAAAATAATATTATTTAGAAAAAAACATTATCTTTGCTATTGTGAGATAGTGAATATCTAGATGGTGAAGGGTGGCGTAGCGTAAAATTAAGGGGTAAATAGTTAAATATTGATCGATTTGGCATTAACCTAATGTAGGCAAATGGTCTTTTTAAATTTGCAATTTATTCATTAATTATATGACGTTTATTGTGTGTTGAGCAAAAAGATGTGTTGAGCAAGAAAGAAAAGAACTAAAAATAAAATAACCATTAAGTAAACAACTAATTTATGAAACCAATTTTTAAAACTTCTGCAATTTTTGCATGCCTGGCACTATTGTTTGTGGCGTGTGATAGGGAGCCCGAAAATGATACTACCGAATACGCTGGTGATCCAGTGGTTGGTACGTCAGATATTTGGGTGCTCAATCCTGGAAATGGAAAGTTTGAAATCGAGTGGGATGTGAACGATAACTCAATTATAACGGGTTGCTACCTAACGTGGAACGACGGTGGTGACAATGTAGGCGAGAAGTACTTTACAGCCGAAGAGGATGGAGTCGCTCCGCTCGCAACAATCAACTACGTAGTGGATAGTTTGCCAGCAGGATCTTATGCTGTGACATTGACCAATACAAGTGATCAAACCATCGTGACATCATCTGTTGCGAAGAGTGTAGATGTCTATGATGATGACACTTACACAGAAACAGTAGCTCTTACAGAGGTGATTCACAATGGTACAGATGCCGAAATCGATATTAAAGATGAGTTGCCAGAGGATTGTGTTGGTATCATTGTAACTTACACTAAGAATGGTGTATCGGGTACAGTGTCAGACCTTTTGGCATATGACTCATTTACAACGACAGCAACTTTGTCTGGTGCAGATGTTGGTACAACTTTCTCGTATGTAGCTTGTTTCCAACCAGAAATCGCAATGGATGGTGAGTATGTTCAAAATGCAGGAACTGAGGATGGTACTATCCCATCATCTACACCAGTAGAGCCATCATCTGTCGAAGTTCAAGCGGGTGACCGTATGGCTATCGTAAAGTGGGAGGTTGCTAATAACACATTGCTTGCAGGATCTCAAATCACATACACTAATAGCGGTGGAACATCTGTAGTTAAGAGCTTTGATTTGTCGGAGATCCAAGTTGGATCTAACGAATATACCCTAGAGGGGCTTACTGGAGGCGAAACCTATACTGTAGATGTACGTAACTTGAGCGAAAGTGAAGATGTTTCGCGCGCGGCAACTGTAGAGAATGTCTCTCCATATGATTATGACGAGTATGTAGAGTCTTGTACACTTCCAGTTATGACACTAACAGCAGAAGAGATTCTTGGTGTTACATATCTTGTTGTTCAATTTACTGAGCTCGGATCAGTTTCATGTAGAAGTATCGATTTCGTATATGAATATGTATCTCCAATCGCAGGTGCGACAGCAACAAAGACTCTTACTGAGTTTGAGGAGCCTCTTTATATCTCTAACGCACAAGCAAAAGCACCATGTTATTTCGTTGCAACATTTGCACTTCCAGATAATGCACTTGATGAGGAGTGTAGTCTAACAAGTGATGGAGTTTACATGGATTGTATCTATGTGGATGAGTAGTAATGAGCAAATAACCAACCAATTGCAATAATAATAACTAAAAATAAACCAACAAATGAAACAATTTTTTAAATCAACCGCGATACTCGCGTGCTTTGCTCTTTTGTTCAGCGCGTGTAGCGACGATGGCACCGAAGATGTTGTATCGTCGTCGGTTCTAGGTGAATCGGAGATAAGGGTCGTGTATCCAGGAAATTGTCAAGCGTGGGTAAAGTGGGTTGTACCCGAAGATAGTAACATCAATAGCTGTCAGCTCTCATGGACTAATAGCGATGGTACATCGTCTGGAGCTGCTACATTCGATGCCCAAACAGGCTGGATGGAGAAGACACTTACTGATGTCCCTGCAGGAACTTACACATTCACGCTTCAAAATTTCACTAAGTCAGGTACAGGATCATCTGTAAATACATATGCCGATGTTGAGATCTACGATCAAAATACATATGCTGATGTATTCCCTACAGTAGTTGCAACAGCAAATACAACGGGTTCTACCATCACTTGGGAGAATGTAGATGAGGATTGTATAGGTGTATATGTTACCTATACTAATACTAGTGATAAGGAGGTGACTACAGATTTTACATCTATAGATTCACCAACAGTATTGACCGATGCAAAGTCATGTTCTAATTTTACATATGTTGCTAGTTACCGACCAACTTTCGAATATTTGGGTGCAACATGTACAGGTCTAGATATTATTGATGTTACTTGTACAGAGAGATTCGCATTCCCTGATGCTTCTCCTGTAACTCCATCAGATATGGTTTTGAGCCCAGGAACAAACAAGTTTAAGGTTGAGTGGTTTACATCTCAGGTAACAGAGATCACATATATTGATATTGTGATTGATGGTCCTGGGTTTAGCGATCAAGATACTGTTCGTTTGTCAACTTCTGGAATCCCTGTTGAGTCTTCAGATCTAGGTAAGAGTGTAGTTGGATCATTTACTAAGGGTGTGGTTACTGAGTTGTTGTTTATGAACAATAATGATTTCGAAACACTAGGTGATGATGCTGTAAAGGCTCAATATCATGATGCTTCAAACACTACATCAACTTATAGTCCTTTCAAACAACAAGATAATAAGATCGAGGCTGGAGACTATACAGTAACTATCTATACTGTTAAGGGTCTTACAGGAACATACTCAGAGCCAACAACGATGACTGTATCTGTTTATGATGAGTCAAAAACATATACATATCACCCAGCAATCGATGAGATTTCGTTTGACGGAGTTGATGCTCGTGTAGAGTGGGCAACAACATATGAGTTGAATGGTGAGACTATCGAAGTTGAGGATTGCGTAGGTGTTGAGGTTACATATCCTACAAGTGTAAGTGATGGTGCTGAAACAGCAACAACATCTATGACAGCAATTGATGAGGTGACTCTTATGGAGGGTGCATATTACACTTATACTGAGTCAAATAATATCATTACACCAACATCTACATTTACCTATCGTTCATACTTCCTTCCTGAGAATGGTTTGGATCTATTATCTATCGAGAATACAGATGCAACAAACCTTATTCCAGTACAATCGCCAACTAAGCCATCTGACGTAGAGATGTATCCAGGTGATAACATGATCTATGTTTACTTTACATTGGCAAGTGATTCATTTATCGATGGAGTACGTTTCACATACTACTCTGAGGATGGTGAGGTATTGGCAGTAGAGGATCTTGAGGCTAAGAATCTTAACCTTGGTGATGAGAATGAGTATGGTCTTACAAGTGCAGTTACTGCGGGATCAACATATTCTGTAGGTATCCAAACATATAATGACACTGACTCTAGTACATCAGTAATGCAAACGTTTGATGATTTGGAGGTTTACGACTTTGCATCATTCTCTGCTACTTGCTCTGCTCCATATATCAGTAGCTATGAGTTCGACGAGTCATCATGTCAATTCACAGTTCAATGGGATGCACAAGTTATGGGAGGTGAAATAGAGTTTACCTATGTTTATAATTTGAATGGCGATACTAAGACACTTATCATCACTGATTACGATGAGGATATGATTCTTACAGATCTTATGCCAGGATCATCTTATACTTATAAGGCTAGCTTTATTCCTGTCCCTAACGCAATGGATGTTCTTGAGTTTGCAGCTATTACGGCTGAGGTTCCTGATGCGATAATCTCTAAGTCATACTTCCTAGAGTATCCACAACAAACAGTTTACTTAAGTGGTAACTACTTGAAGGGATCAATTTACTGTAATAATACTTATACCAATGTTGTAACTAATGCAAACTGGGCATTCTCGGATTTGTGGAATAAGAGCTACCAAAAGAACTCTAGTAGTGGTACAGCTCAATATGAATTTGGTGCTGCGTTGGCGTATGGTTCTGATGGCTCTTTCGTTGGAGTAGAGGTTCCAGCTCCAGCCGCAAATATGACGATCAATATTGATTTGGGTAAAACTTATCGAGTAAGTAGATTTGCTCTTCACTACTTTATCAATACAGGATTTAGTAGTAATAATGTTAAGAGTTTCAGTTTGTGGGGTACTTCTTATGAGGATCCAGTATATAGCTCAGACTACAACAACTATAATAGCGATGGTACAACTCCAGATTTGACCTATTGGGATTGCATATTGTCTAATGTGGTAATTTTGCAACCATCAGCAAACAATATTGATTACAACGGTGATGAGATTGTAGATACAAGCGACGATGAAGATTATATGTATGCAGGTATCGATTCAGACAATGAAGCAGATGGTACAGGTATGTGTTGGGAGACAGATGCAGATGCAGTACCTATCAGATATTTGAGAATCCAAATTCACGCAGCGGTTAGTGATACATTTACTTTCCGTATCCAAGAGATCGACTTGTGGCAAAGTGGATTCCTTGAGAGTGAGTGGACTGAGTAACACTTAGCTAAAATGTCAAATAGTGTCTAATTAGAACTACTTCTTTGTGGCACTTTATAATTCGAGGAGAGAGAGGTTTATTGCCTCTCTCTCCTCTTTTTTTTGTACACTAGATGATCTATTTATAGATTTTGTAAATATTTTTTACGACTTTTTCAGAAAAAGTAGGTTTTTTCAGAAATAATTATTATTTTTGTTAATGTGTATTTAGGTCTAAAACCGAAATCGAGAAGAATAACCAATAATTAATAAATAAACCTATGAAAAACTTTTTAAAATCAACTGCGATTTTTGCCTGCACTGCGCTGTTGTTTTGCGCATGCGAGACAGATAGCACAGAGACAGGAGCAGGTTCAGCTCCTGAGGGTGTTGTCTTTTCACCGGGTGAGAACAGAGCCATGGTATCATGGAGTGTTCCGGAGGATAGCACCGTTGAGGGATATACTGTTACATGGAAGGATAGTGATGGTAAGAGTAGTAAGACCACACTCCTAGCAACAGGCTCATCGGAGACTGTCGTGACCCAGCTAACAGCTATTCCAACAGGAACAGTTACGGTGTCACTTGACCCAATGAGCGGTTCGGGTGGTTCGACAACACTATCAACTACCGTTTATGATGCTTCAACGTATGCGTCAAAGACACCAACAGTCTATAACATAGATTTTGATAGTGCAAATCTCACCGCAGAGATCGAGTGGGGTAGTATCGACTCAGATTGTCTTGAGGTCGAGGTTACATATACAGATGTATATGGCTCAACAGTTGTTATGGAGCGTGCTCCAATCGACGACAACGTGATCTTGACAAACATCGAGGCTGGTCTTACTATCACTTATACAGCTTATTTCTGCCCAATCGGCGGTTTGGATGAAGTGACGGTAACCTCTACAGCTACTCTAGACACAGCACCTTATGCACCAACAAACGTATCGTTTGCACCAGGTCTAAACCGTGTTGTTGCTACTTGGGTGTTGGATTTCGACGAAGAAGAGGAGGAAGAGGAGACTACCGACGAAGAGACAACTGATGAGGAGACTACCGAGGGTACAACCGCACAACAAGGTCCTGGCGGACAAGGTGGTATGACTCAAGAGGAGCGTATCGCAGCGTTGATGGCTGAGATAGACGGAACTGTAATCCGCGCGGTGAATAAGCGTACTGATGCAGTTACAGTTATTACTATTCCTCTTTCGGATCACACTGATAGCTTGAATACTTACTCACTTCCATTGAGTGCTGATGAGTATGACATCTCGTTGTACACAATCAAGGAGTCTGGTGCAACATCTTCTGTGACAGATGCTTCAGCTACAGTAACAGTATATAGCGAGTATGATTATGTTAGAACTGATGCGTTCCAATCAACTGTAAATTCAACTTCATATGTTGCAGGTACAGGTATCTCATCTGTTACATGGTCATATGTTCCAGTAAATTCAACATTCATCGGAGTAGAGATTACTTATTTAGGTTTCGATGTGATTGCAACACCTGTATATACGGAGGTTACAGACGAGAATGGTGATGTTGTATACGATGAGGATGGTAATGCTCTTACCGAGATCACAAGTTACGACTATAGCTACTCTACAACTGACACAAGCATTCAAACATCTGAATTGTTGGCTGCAACAGGAGATAGCTCAACAACAACAGATCTTTATAATGCTTTGGCAAACGAGGAGTTCTCATACGCTTCATGTTTCTGTCCAGAGGGAGGTTGCGATACAATTCGTATCTACTCATATGAGACTCCAACATCTAGCGCAAACTCTAGTAGCTTTGTCTTTGTAGAGGATGCTCCACTCACAGCTGAAACTATTACTTTGACTAGTGGATTCACTACTGATGATGAGGGAGCTGAGACTGCATATGTCACAGCAACATGTTTTATTAGTTCAATAACAGATATTTCTAGTTATGTCGTAGAGGTAAGTATCGATGGCGAGATCGACGAGTCGCTTACAACAGAGTATGCAGCTTCGGATGTAACTTATGATAGTGATCTTGTGTCATACGTTATCACAGAGGTATATGATGATGTGAAGGTTGGTTCGGATTATGTTGTTTCTGTAACAGCTATCACAGCTAGCTTCACAGAGAATACATCTTCATCTGATGCGTTGGTTCCTTATAATACATCAACTTATGAAGCTCTTGAGCCAAATGTAACAGCTATTTGTAACGATGCAACTACTGTGACAGTATTGTGGGAGAATGGAGCGGATGATGACGCTACTCTATATGACGATATTACAAATGTTGCAGTTCTTTATGGTAACCAATCTAAGGATTATACACTTGCAGAACTTCAAAGTGGAATCTCGTTGACTCTTTTGAGCCAATCATTGGTTAATACACTATATTACACAACAACTTATCAACCTGCTTCAGGTGATACTGCAATTGTTCTTACTACGGCTGTTCCAGTCGAGGTTGAGCCATCGGCCCCAAAGTCTGTTGCGTTGACTAGTGGCTATGATACAACTACAGATGTGGCTTATGTTGTCGCTAACGTTGAGATAGTAGATGTTTCTAATATCGCTAAGTATGTAGTAGATCTATCTGTTAATGGTGTTGTGACTGAGGGTTACAAGACATATACAGATGTTGACGATAGTTATAAGGCAAATGGAATTGAGATTATTATAGATAATGCAACTGTAGGTGCTGAGTATATTGTTTCAGTTTATGCAGTAACAACAGATGGTGAAAAGACTGCAACATCTGCGTCAAATACATTGGTTCCTTACAATGTGGCATCGTATAGTCAATTTACACCTGTTGTCTCAGCTGTAAATAGTTCAGGTACAGAAGTTTATGCAACTTGGAGTGGTGTTTCAACAGATATGACAAGTATTGTTGTTAATTACAATGGTGTAGATTATAATGACTACACTTATGCTAATATCACATCATTTGTTGTACTTGATAGCGGTACATCAGTTCCTCAAACATTTACATACACGATAACATATCAACCTTCAACAGGTTTGATACCAGTTGTTTACGTTGAAGAAGTTACTGTTTCTATAGAGGTGGCTGAGTTTGATATTGTATTAAATTCTGAGGGTGTGTATGAAATTTACACTGGAGTGGGTCTTAGAGCTTACGCAGATATTGTAAATGGAGTTGTGAACACAACAGCAAAAACAGATGATTCTTTCACATTTACAGGTTCAAGCGTTAATACCGCAAATGGAAAACTTATGAGTAATGTTGATTTAAGTGAGGTTTGTAGCGCGGCAAGTGGTGAAAACTGGACACCAATCGGAGGTACTTCAAACAGTGGTTTCAAGGGTACTTTTGATGGAAATGGTAAGATCATTAGCAACATGTATATTAGTATGCCAGGTTCTGCTTATCAAGGTTTGTTTGGTTATCCTGCAGGAACAATTACAAGTGTTGTTATGCTTAATCCTTATGTAGCGAATGAACTTACAATCAATGGTGTAATCGCAGGAAGAACAACAGGAACAACTGTTATCAAAGATTGTTATGTAACAGGAACAGGAGGTGTGTATGGTTCTGGTACTGCAGGAGCAGTATGTGGAGGAATTGTTGGAAATAACTCTGGACTTGTTTTGAATTGTCATATCGATTCAGGGATTGAGGTTGTCGGAGTAGCTGGATCAACATCTCGTGGTTCTGCAGGTGGTATTACTGCTACTAGTGGAGGTTATATAATTGGATGTACAACAGCCGCTACAGTCAATGGAAACTGTTATCATGCAGGAATCGTTGGATTTAGTGCAGCAAACCTTGTTATTGTAGGTTGTGTCAACTCTGGAGAGATTAATACTTCATCTGGTGGAGGTCAAGGTGGTATCGTTGGTCGTCTTAATGGAAGTTATACAGGAGATATTATCGGTTGCGTTAATACTGGCTACGTTTATTCAAACAGTAAGAATGGTACAGCTGGAATCATTGGATTGTCTAGTTTTACTACCAATATGATTGGTTGCTATAACACTGGTGATATTGATGCTGGAACACAAACAACAAATATCGGAGCACTTGTAGGAAGTACATCAACGCTAAATACAGTATTGGGTAACTACTTTGTTCCAACTACTAATATGCAGTCAGCATGGCTTAGCACTTCTTCAACAGATGCGTTGCTTGCTGAGATGAAGGAGGCGACTACTATTTCAGAGCTTAATGCAGGTGTTTCTACAATGAATTCTGCTATCTCTGCAAATTTGAGTGATATAATTTCTACGATTGAAAGTACTTATGGTTATACTATTAGTTGTTCATATGTAGATGGTGGAGCAGATGTTCCAGTTATGAATGTAACTTATACAGAAGCTAATTAATTCGTCTGTAATATTTTTAGATGGAGGGGTCGTTGAGACCCCTCTTTTTTGTGTTTTATAATCGTATATTTTATAGATATATTGTGTACGAAGAGCCATTTAAACCCCGTTAAAAATTTTTTTTCGAAAAAATCTAGCAGTTTAATAGCAAAAAATAGTATTTGTAACAAAATTTTATTATTTTTGTTATTGTATGTTGTAGTATAGTGTAAAGTGTAGAGTAGAAAGATGGTGAATCGAAGGGGGAAAGCATAAATACTATGTGCAACAATAGTGCAATAAGATGTGAAACAACAAAGAATAACCATTTAAGAATAACCAATTAATAAATTAATAAATCTATGAAAAACTTTTTAAAATCAACTGCGATTTTCGTTTGTGCCGCGCTTATGATGGGTGCGTGTACCGAGGAAGATACGGAAGATATTGGCAGTGAGTATGTCCCAGCGCCAACTATCGAAAGTCTCTTGCCTGGTAACGAGAAGGCTGTGCTGACATGGTACACTCCTGACACCAATGAGGAGGTATCCAAGTGCCAAATATCATGGGTTGGACCAAATGTTAAGGGTGCTACGATCCAGACTATTTCGAAGCTAGACTCTTCTCAGACCTATGAAATTACGAACGAAGCAACCCCTTTAGCAGCAGGCGACTACACTATCTCTATCAAGACATTGTCTACAACAGGTGGTGAGTCTGATGTTGTGGAGGCGAGTGTTACAATCTATGATTCATCGTCGTATGAAACCCCTGAGGTTTTGTCTGTCGAGGCGGTCGAAGATTCAGTGTTGCTTAAGTGGGGCGAAATTAATGCTGATTGTGATTCGATTCGCGTATCGTACTATGATGATTATGGTATCATCTATAGTGTTTTGGTCGACGAATTTGACGCAGAGTCTGGAGTTGTAACAACTTTGGAGAGTGCAGCTTTTGAGTCTCAAATTAGCTATAACGCATATTTTATACCAGAAGGCGCAGCTGCTGGAGAGTATGTAATTAAGGCTGGTACCTACACAATTGTCAATGTTCCTGATGCACCAACTAATGTTGTTGCTAAGGGCGGTTTGAATCGCTTTACCCTCACATGGGATGTTGTGATGGGAGCGGGAGACGATTTCGAGTCTTTGGATTATGCGTTGATAACTTATGGTGAGAACTCAGTTATGGTATCTACAACTGGGGAGTCTCCTTTGCAAGAGAGTACAAATTCATACACAATCGAAAATATCGAGGGTGGTGACTATGAAGTTACAATTCAACTATTCAACAAAGCAGGTTTCTCATCGGCAGCGGATGATGACGATGCAGATTGCAACAATGTTACTGTATTTGATGAGAATAGCTATGATGTTCCATCTATCGCATCAGCTATTAATGTAAATGGTGATATTACTGTATCTTTCAATGCTACAGATATTGATGAGGCTTGTACAGTTCTAGCTTTGGAGTATCAATGTAGTAGTGAGGAGGGTGACACTAAGAGTGTGCCAGTAGATCTTACAGCTGATACAACAACTTCGGGTGTATATACTGTTGTTATCTCTGATGGTTTCGAGACTTCGCCAATCACAGTGTCGGCAAAATTCTGTCCAACAGGTGACTATTACTTGGGCGATGAATTGGTAATCGAGGAGGTTAGCGAATACACACTTCCAGAGTTGGCTCCAGAAGCTCCAACTTCACAAACTGTAACTCTAGATTTCAATGCTAGAAGTTCATGGATCACTGTAAGTTGGGAACTTGCTACAACTAAGAATGTTGATGCAGTACGTGTTTATTATACATCAGAGGATTACGTAGAGATCATAGACCTTAGCACAACTTCTTATGTGTTGTCTACCGCTGATGGTCTAATTGAGGTGAACAAAGAGTACACTATCGAGGTTAAGACAGCTACAGATGGAGGTATGGTATCTGAGGCTACAGATTCATTTGTAGCAGTTCCATATAACTATAGCTCACACACAAATAACGATCTACCAACGCCAAGCGTTACAACAGAGTTGAACGACGCGAATGACGGTATTATCGTAATCTCATGGGCTGATGTTCACGAGGATTTGAAGAAGACCACTGTTACATATAATAGTAGGGAGTACACATTTGAGCGTGATGAGGATGGTACAATGGTTGCGACTGAGGATATTCTTTATGCTACAGATCAACTTTCATATACCTTCACTGCGACATTCTACCCAGAGGGAGGTGATACAGAGAATGTTGTTGTTAATAGCACAACTTATACATTCGATATGTCGGATGTTAAGCCAACTGCACCAACAAATCTTACTACATCTGTTGGTTTGACAACAGCTGGAGGATCTAAGGTTACTGTAACTTGGGATGTAGAGGATGCAAGTAACGTACACGAGATGTATGTGTTCTGTAATGACGGAACAACAACAGATACTCTTCAATATGCAGAAACTGCTGACATTGAGGTTGGTACATACACAATGGTTATCGAGGATCTTGTAACAGGTACTGTTGATGATCCAGTAACTTATTCGATCTATGCTCAAACTTATAATAGTGCTGTTCAGTCGTACTCGGATAGTTCAGACTCACAAGATGGTGTTTCGCCATATCTTGCAAGTGGATATTTCTCTGCTCCAGCTATTGAGTCAGTAGATTATACTGATGGTGTTATAACTATTCTTTGGGGTGATACCTCTTACTCTGGTTTGACAAATGTTGCTGTAACATACAAAGCTAAGGATAGCAATGGTAATTATAGTGATGTTACGCTTGATATTCCAGTCTACACTGGTAAGATCAGTTCTTTGGTGTTGCCAAGTGCTGTTCCAGGAACTGCAATCACATATGTTTCAACATTCTTGCCTACAAATGCTGAGGATACAGTATATGTAGACTCTACAGAGTCATACTTAGTTCCATCTGCAGCGTCAAGCTTCTCGGTACAAGCAGGTGTCGAGGCTGATGGAAATCTCTATAGCCCAGTTGTTCGCGTTAAGTGGAGCTTGGAAGAGGTTAGTAGCGTATACAAGATGTATGTATTCTATAAGGACAGCTCAGCAAGCGATTATACTATGGTCGAGGTTGAGATCGAGGCGGCAGGTTCTTCTTATGAGTATGTAATCCCTGTAGGTTACTCGGGTCGCGTTTATAGCGCATATGTTGCTGTTGTTCAAAATGATTCAGCTGCTACACAATACAATACAGCTGTAGAGACAGTAACAACTTATGGATCTGCAGATTATTTGAATAGTGTACCTCCTGTTGTTGAATCATTTGTTTTGACAGATGGTGTTATCGACATCGTATGGTCGGGTTATGATGGAATAGCAGATTTGCACAGTATCTCTATTATGAAAGGTGATGATACATTCTTGATGACTCTTGCTGATGACCTTTATAAGGGAACAACATTTAACACTTTAGAGTTGGATGATCCTTCTCAGTTTACATACAATGTTAACTTCATTCCTGAAGGTGGTGCTGATTTCGTAGTTAAGTCGACCGATGTTATCTTGTCACTCAATGCAACTCCATCAGATCCAGTTTATACAACTGAGTTTGTTTCGGGTTACGATGAAGGTGGTGCTTATGTTAAGTTGTTCTGGGATCTTGATGAGACAGATGTATTCTTGTATCAAACAGCTATTGAGTTCACTGTAGTTGGTGCTGCAATTCCAGCATACACAGTAATTATCGACGAGGATGATTTCGCATCTTTGGAGGGTGATGGATATAAGGTATATGTAACTGATGACCTCAAGGTTGATACAGACTATACTGCTCAAGTTTATAACATGTCTCAAGGTCTTGTGAAGTCAAATGTAATTCTTGATTACTCAGGTATCCGTCTATACAACGAGGCTACATATTCAACAGTAGCACCATCGGTTAGCTTCTCATTCTATGTTACTGAGGCGCTTCCAACATGGTATAATTTGCATGATGATGTTACATCATTGTCTGTAACATACAACGGAACTACTTATGATTTGGAGGTTGTCGACGGAGTTGTTTGCTCTGCAGGAACTACCACAGAGTTCACATTGTCAAGCGTATTGGTAGATGGTGTTACTACATTTGGCTATGCAATCAGTAGTTGCCCATCAAACGGTGAGACTGTTTACACAGCTACTGGTGCAGATCTAGCAATGGATGTTGCTTGTGGTTATGTTGATGGAGTGTATGAGATCTACACAGCACTAGGTCTATCTTACTTTGCAGATGTAGTCAACGGAACTAATGGCGTAACAAAGGTAAATACAGCTAATGGTAAGTTGATGGCAGATATTGACCTTAGCACAGTTTGTAGCGCAACATTAGGAAGTTGGACTCCTATCGGAACTACTACAAGTTCGATTGCTTACTACGGAGACTTTGATGGTAATGGTAAGACTATTAGTAATTTGTATATCAATGCAACAACTTCTTACCAAGGAGTATTTGGTTATATTGATGGTACTATATTAAACCTTACAGTTGATTCACCTCAAATTACATCAACAAATTCCATAAATGGATCAGTTGTGGGCCGTACTACAGCAAATGCTATACTTCAAAACTGTTATGTAACAGGAACAGGATCTATCTCTGGAACACAATCAAATGGAGGTTTGGCTGGTAACTGTATTGGTTTGGTTAGAAACTGCCATGTTGGATCAGGTATTTCTGTGACAGGATCGGGTGGTGCAACAGGAAACTCTGCTGCTGGAGGTTTGCTTGGCAACGCTGCTGGTTATATTATTGGTTCATCATCATCTGCTACTGTAACAGGTAATAGATCTCATGGTGGTCTATTGGGATATTCTGGTTCAGCTACAACTATTGTAGGTAGTAGTAACTTAGGAGAGATATTATCTAGTAGTATTGGTAACCAAGGAGGTCTTGCAGGTCGTGTAATTGGAACCTTTACTATTCAGTTTATTGGTTGTAGCAATACTGGATATGTTGATTCAAATGGTAGCGATCAAGCTGCAGGTATCCTAGGTGTAACTACCTCTAGTGTACTTTTAGCTGGTTCTTATAATACTGGTGATGTAAACGTAGGAACTAAGACATCTAATGTTGGAGCATTGCTAGCATATGCAAATTCAACAAACACAGTTGAAGGTAACTACTTTATTCCAACTACTAATATGACTTCTGCATGGTTAGCTAGTTATGCTACAGACGCATTATTAGCTGAGATGCGCGAGGCGGCAGATATTGCGGCTCTAAATGCTGGTGTTTCTACAATGAACTCAGCAATTGAGACATATTTGAGTGATGTAAATACAGCGCTAAGTGTTGCTTATGGATTTACTATTAGCTGTTCATACGTAGATGGTGGAAGTGGTGTACCAACAATGGTTGTAACTTACAGTGATGAGTCGAACTAATGATGATTAACTAATATTAATTATAATACTTAATCGAAGGAGGGGTCTTAATTGACCCCTCCTTTTTGTTATATTGTGGTGAGGTAAATTTTTTTGCATATTTTTTCAATAGATTTTCAAAAAAAGTAGTATAATTCAGAAAAATTTATTATTTTTGTTAATGTGTATTGGAATATTATGCGCCCTTTGTTGGGATGTGTTCTATTTTGTGCCCCAAAACCACCTTTGCAAGTGTACTTTTCGGAGTTGTTGCGGAGGTTTAGCAACTAAGAATAACCAATAAATTAATAAATAAACCTATGAAAAACTTTTTAAAATCAACTGCAATTTTCGCATGCGTGGCGCTTTTGTTCTGCGCTTGTAGTGAAGATGGCACCGAGGATCTAGAGATCCCTTTGGTAGATCCGTCGACGATCTCCACTGTGTTGTCAGGCGATTCTAGAGCTCTTATACAATGGGAAGTTCCAGACGATCAGAACATCACAGAGTGTATGGTTACATGGAAGAACAATAAGAACATCAACGAGATCGAGTATGTGCCTGTAATTCCAGGTTATACCGCAGAGATTGAGTTCTTTGATCTTACAGAGGGCGATTACGATTTGACAATCACCAATCTAGGTGAAAATCGTGCAGTGATCGATCCTGTTGGAGCATCACTCGAAGGCACCTATATTTATAGCGCCGAGACCTATCCTACACGCCCTAATGTAATGCGCGTGCTTACGGAGTCAGACGCAATTACTATTACATGGAGCCAAATCCCACAACACTGTCGTGGTGTCTATATCACTTATACAGATACACTTAATGTGACAAAGACAACTCCGATCCAATCAGCTGTTGTTAACCCAACTGAGATCACTACAGCAGTAGGAACAACAACCGTTTCTACTAACTTGAACGATGCAAAGCCAGGTTCGGATTTCTATTACGTTACAACATTCAAGCCTTTAGATGGTTTGGATACAGTTTACCTTGCTGCATCAACAACAGCCTCTGTTATCTCGGAGTATGTTGCTGCTAACCCAGAGAATATCGTAATCCAAGGAGGTTGTGATCCTAGCAAATATGTAACATATTCAGATGCAGGAGTAGGAAATGATGGTCAAACAAATGGTGGTGGTGCATACTTCAAGGTGAAGTGGAAGGTGCCATCAAGCGACTCGATCATCTACTCTAAGGTGTACTACAACTTGTTGGATGACAATGGTTCTGTAGTTGCAGAAAATTCGTTGGTTTTTGGTATGCAAGGAGATTCATTGCCAACAACAAGCCTTTATACTGCTACATATAAGGAGAATGATAATATCACTCAAGGTAACGTTAATACTCGTTACATCGAGGTTCCAGAGCAAGGATATTATCAAATCTTTATCCAAAATATGAAGAAGGGTGGTCTTGTGTCTGACATGGTCGAGGCAGATCAATACTACTTGGCTTACAATGCAGAGACATTCTCATTCCCAGAGGCTTATGAGGCTTTGAATAATTTGGGTACTCTCTCTATTACATGGTATGATGTTCCAGAGCACTTTGTGACTATGGATATGAGTTATACAAATACTTCAGGTGTGGGTTGTGCTGTTACGCAAACAGCTAACACTGATGGAGAGTTTGATACTTCATTGTTGCCAGGAATCAAGGCTGGAACAATCATTACATTGACAGCAACCTACTTGCCAGAGGATGGTCTTGAGTCGGTAATTATCACATCTACAGAGGGTGATGGAAGTGTTGTATCTCCAGATTTGGCACCAGAGACTCCAACAAGTGCAATCACTCTTAACCCAGGTTATAGTGAGGAGCGAGGAGCTTACGTTAGAGCTAGATGGAGTATGAACTGGCCAGACGATGGTGGTAAGTATGATGAGTCGTTTAATGCTCATAGCTTGCGTCTATACTACGGTTTGACAGGTGAAAAGACTGCTGAGTATGTTTCAATTGCTGATTTGGATACAGAGGAGTGGTATATCGACAACCTTGATCCAGATGTAAACTATACATTCTATTTGGTATCTGTTACCGAGGATAATGTTACAGTTTCGGCTAAGGTTACAAATACTGTTGATACATATGATATTAACTCATATAATTATGATGATTGCCCAACTGCTAAGGCTGTGTTGTTGTCAGGCGTGTTGACATTTGCTTGGGATACTGGTTTTGACGATGCTCTAAAGAGTGTAACATTTACATTCGGAGGTACTGCATACACAACAGAGAAGGATGCTTATGGTTGGTTGAATAGTACTTCTGTTGATGGTACAGGTTATGATTCAAACGCTAAGTATACTTACAACTATGTTATCTTCTGCCCAGAGGGAGGTCTCGACGAGATCACTGTCGCTATCAACGAAAGTTGTTCGATTGTTGTTCCAGATATTGTTTACTCTGCTATATCAGAGGAGTGTACAATCTATACAGCTGCAGGTATGAAGGCATATGCCGACCTTATTAACGGTAAGACAAACTACTCTGCACAAACATGGTGTGAGGATGGAACGTTCCCATCGTTCGGAACTGCTTATACATATCTTGATGCTGTCTTGACATGTGATATTGATATTGCATCTTATAGCGCTGAGTCTGCTTATGGATGGACCCCTATGGGAAGTTCGTCTGGTGCATATACTGGTACATTTAATGGTAATGGCTATTCAATCTCTGGTCTTTGGGTTAATAGAGGAACATCTACTTACCAAGGATTGTTCGGTTATATTTCTGGAACAGCAAATGTTAAGAATCTAACACTTGTTAGTCCAGCTGTTTATGGAGGTAACAGCTCTGGAGCCATTACTGGTAGATTAGTTTACTCGGGTACTTATCCTGTGATTGAAAATTGCCACGTAGAGGGAGGTTATGTATATAATGACGCTGCCGATGGTACAGCTAACGCATCAATTGGTTCTATTGCAGGATCAAACGCAGGAGGTATTGTGAAGGATTGTACAAGTTCTGCAACTCTTTATATCCCAACAGACCAAGGATCTAATAATAGTACAAGTGGAGTCGGTGGTATCGTAGGTTACAACTTTACAAGTACTAAGTATGGACAAGTCGTTGGATGTACATTTAGCGGATATGTTCAAGGAAAAATTAGTGCGGCAGGTATTGTTGCTGCAAATAGTGCTGGATATGTTGCAGGATGTATCAACGAGGGTGAAGTACGTGGATCTTCCTATACTGGAGGTGTTGTAGGTTTCAATACATCTAGTGCGGTACTTGCGGCTTCGATAAATAAGGGTCAAGTTTATGCAACAGCACAAATTACAGGTTCGATTGTAGGACGACAAGCGGCTTATGCTTATGGATGTTATACTACTGGAGTCGTGGTTGACGATGCAACTAAGCAGGTTGGTCTTGTCACTGGTTACTCTAATGCAAGTGCAAACACAACTACTGTAGTCACTACTGGTCACTATTTCATGCACCAAAAGGAGGATATTGTTGAATTCTTGAAGGTTCTTGTGGCAGATAAGACACTTACTACTACAGATTTGGATTACAACGAGATTCTTGATCCAGACAATGTTGATGATGATGAGACAACGTCAATGCCATTGCTATACAATGTATATTGGGGTATGGGTAGTGACTCGAATAATGTTGCAGGAGCTAACGTTACAGGTGTTGCAACTGAGGTGACAACTATTGCTGGAATGAATACTGCAGTTAATGCGATGAATACAGCTAGTGCGTATACAAATTGGTCAAGTGTTTCTTCTAATATAGAGATCCTATATACATATTATTTCTTGCCAGGATCTAACGTGTCGACAGATTTACCTTATCCAGTTCTTAATGACTAATTTGGTTATATTAGGATAGATAAAAAGTTATAATTTCTATCGAGGAGAGGGGTTTTTATCCCTCTCCTTTTTGATTATTATAGTTGTATGTAATTAGTCAAACTTTTTTTTCGAGTTTATTTCAAAAAAAATAGTATTTTTCAGAAATATTTATTATTTTTGCTAATGTGTATTTGAGTATAGTGAGGTGTAGTGTGTGGTGTTATACATTAAATAACCAAAGAACAACAAAAATAACCAATAAATTAATAAAAAAACCTATGAAAAACTTTTTAAAATCAACTGCGATCTTCGCCTGCATTGCACTGCTACTAGGTGCTTGTAGTGAGGACTCAACAGAAGATATTTATGTTGACTCCTCGACGATTAGAAGCGTGACTCCAGGAGATGGAAAATTCGAGGTAAAGTGGACTGTGCCAAATGACGAGAACATCACAAGGTGCGTTATTTCGTGGAGTGGTGATAATGGCGTAGATGATAGCTATTGTGTAGAGGTAGAGCAGGGTACCAATGTTCAAACTATCACTGGCGTTGCTGCTGGAACATACACTGTTACTGTCGAGAATTATGGAGATGTTCAGATAAACTCAGATGCTTACGTGTTTACTGAGTCAATCTATGTTTATGACTACACATCGTTTACTTTGCCTACAGTTAGTAGTGTGATGAATGAGTCAGCAGACGAGAAAGACGAAACAATGAATGTTTACATTGAGTGGAAAGATGTATCGGAGGATTGTAAAGGTGTGATTGTATCATATCTTGATGCAAACAAAACTACAGTGAAGAGCTCTTTGCTTAGTGCTTCGGGAACAACAGTTTTGGAGGGGGTAGGTAACTACTCGGGTACCTATACTTATACTGCATTCTTCCAACCAGAGGGCGGTTTAGATGAGACTCTTCTTTCAGGAGGTTCGGTCTCTGTAGCAGATCTTAGCAACGCTCCATCTGCACCAACCAATATTGTTGTCTCTTCAGGAGATTATGAGTTCTATGTTGCATGGGATTTAGATGATTCAGATACGGAGGCTGCTACGGCTACTAGATCTATGATAATTTATGATAATGGCGAGGAGGCTCAATATTTCTATGCAAGTAGTCTAAGTTCTACTGGTAATAAGGCGCAAATCCCTGTTTCGGAGGTTGGTTCTACATACTCTATCTCTGTTCGCAATATCTCTGCTGGGGGTACATTGTCTGATGCTACAGCTGGTGACAGTGATGCAGTGCCTTATGATTGGGCTGTTTATGAGGAGAGCGCTTCTATTCCTGAGATCACAGGTGTTCTATATAACGATACTACATTCTATATGACCATCAACTGGGTTGCGACACTAGAGTGTGACGAGGTTAACGTTAAGTATGTTGATAATACTGAGGCAATCTCTGAGTTTACTATCCCACGTGCCGATATGGAGCTTGGAGTTTCTATGGAGATCACGCCTGAGTATTTGGAGAATAGATATGGTACAGAGTCTACATCTATTACAGGTTATGCTCTTCCTGGAAGTGCATATACAATCACAACAACATTCTGCCCAGCAGGAAATGGTATGCACACAGTAACAAAAGCTGTGACTGATAAATTCCCAGGTGCAGGAGTTACGAAGTATCTAGGTTATTGGAATTCTTCAAGTAAGACGAAGTATTATGAGATTGTTCAACAACACCTTAATGGAGATGCAACAATTGATGATTTATATGATACTTCTGAAGTAGATAACAATAGATACCACTTCTGGGAGATGTTTGATGATACATATAGCTACAATTCAACATCTACGACGGGTTACTATACTTATGTTACCGAGGCAGATTCAACATCTAAATATCAAACTGTATCGTTCGACTTGGGTAGAACATATAAGTTGAGTGAGATGTCTTATACTCCTCTTTGGTATCAATATTTCGGTTCAACTCGTCCTACAGTTAAGAGATTTAGCCTTTATGGTTCTAACTTGGATCCAACAGCTGAAGGAAATGAGGATATGAATGCAGCTACAGCTGAGACTGAAATGTATTTGACATATCAAGGTGGTGCTTATAGCTATTTGGTACTTCCAGATTTGACATCAAGCAAATGGTATACTCTATTGGATAATGTAGAGGTTGTGCCAGCATACACAAATGCAACTAACCCTTATGATTATAATGGTGATGGTGTTATCGATGTTAATGACGATTATGATTTGATCGCGGACAATGCAATTCGTTACACTATATCTGACGAGTTCCCCGCAGTTCGTTACATAAGATTCCAATTTATAGAGAACTTTGCAGGAACTACATCTTACTCTATTACGGAGCTTGATTTCTGGCACCGCGGAGTATTCTCAAGTGACGAAGAGGCTAAAGACTTCCAAGATCGTGTAGATGCAGGTGTAAGCGGTCGTGCAAGTCAATACACCCATGAGTTATTATAATGATGAGATAGCTTATTAACTTAATATACCAAAAGGAGTTTAACACATATGATGTTAAACTCCTTTTTTTTGGCAATGTAGTAGTTGCTTTTGTGTCTCTTCAAAAAACGTAGCAGTTTATTGATGAATAGATAGATGAGCTAAATATTTATCTTCTTTGGAGCGCATATCGCGAGCATCGACCTCGTTTTTGTCGCCTTGACCACAAAGGTGGAGGATTCCGTGGAGAACTACGCGGTGCATTTCGCGAAGTGGTGAAGTGCCGTAAAGAGAGGCATTATCTGCCACTGTGTCGACATCTATATATAGTTCGCCAGCGATATATCCATCCTCCAATGAGCTATCGTCGAAGGTGATAATATCGGTGAAATAGTCGTGTTGCAAGAACTCAATATTCATTTCGCGCAATCTACGCGCCGAACAAAATATCACCCCTACATCTGCAATATCGTACCCCTCGCTCTTTGCTGATTCGCGGAGCCATGCGGTGATAATTCGGCGATTTTTGAATTTATATGTCGTGTCGTCTGTATAGTATCTTATAGCCATATTCTTCTCTACTTTTTAACCTCTACTTTTTAAAGCAATCTGCCGCCTTAAGTTTTTGTGATGGGTTGGGAGGATAGATTCCAAAAACAATCTTATATTCGCTTTGCATTGTGATGATGTCGACCGATTGACCTATCACTCCAATAGTTTGATTTTTAGTCACCGTGCCACCCTTTGCAATAGCAACGCTTTCTAACCCTGCATAGGAGGTAATATATTCACCATGAGCAATATAAACATCATATTTACCAGTGATTCTATTATGCGTAATATCGACAACCTTGCCTTCGTATATAGATACAATCTTCGCTCCAGCACCTCCCGTAACCTCTGCCATATTATCGACATAACGCTTCACTCGTCCACCCACAACTGGCAAATTCAAGTTCGATGTTTTGGCACTAAATGAGGCTCCTGTGGTATTACCCTTAGATAATTTACGAAGGGTATTTATTGCTGAATCCAATTTGCGTTTTTGCAACTCTCGCTCCTGCAACACCTTTTTTTCGCGTGCACTCATCGACGCTATTGAGGTGCGTGCCGATTGTTGATCTTTTTCGAGGTTGCTCTTTTGATTTTCTAGATCTTTGACCGCAACATCTAGTGCTTTCTTATCGTCATTTAGCTTTTGTAGCTCATTGGAAACCTCCGTTGCAAGCCCCTCGATCTGTGCCATGCGCTCCTCGCGAAAGGTCGACATCGCTCTAAGGTTGACTATTTTGCGAGCTACATCAATAAAATTTTCGGATGTGAAGAGGTAGCTCATTAGATCGTTATTGCGATAGTTGCGATATGCTTCGCGTATCATTTCGGCGTAGTTCCCCTTTTCGGCATCGAGCTCTTTGGATAGAGATCGATATTTAACATCGCTTTGATCTATTTGCTCTTGGAGCAATTTTACTTGCTCACTTTGGGCTGTGAGCAGACGATTACGGGTTTGGATTTGCGAGGCTAAAGATTGCACTTGCTTCTCTTTGTCTGCTTTACCTTTGCGTAGGTTCGACACCTCTTTTTCGCCCGCGACAACCTGCTTTTCGAGAGTTGCTATAATTCGCTTCTGCTCAGCAATTTTCTTATCGTTTTGTGCCGACACTACACCTATGCCAAAGAGATATAACAGCAATGTGAATAATAGGATAACTCTCTTCATCACTCTTGCTCTTTGTTTAGACCTTCGTTTAGCCCCTCAATACGTTTTTGGATCTCCTCGGCAGGGTATCCCAACGCTTCGGCTCGTTTCCAATATACCTCAGCCA
Organism: Rikenellaceae bacterium; assembly: GCA_047173645.1. Lineage (GTDB taxonomy): Bacteria > Bacteroidota > Bacteroidia > Bacteroidales > Rikenellaceae > Alistipes. Next base: position 5,622 of record JBCQUZ010000019.1, on the reverse strand, counting down.
TAAATGTATTGCCTTGTGCGGCGAGAATATCGCCATAGTGAAGTGGTAATTCGGGACTTTTGGAGGTATCCAACGATATAGCCGTGCGCATATATTTAACCGCTTCGTCCGATCGCCCCAATTTATGGAGTACCCATGCGTGGGTATCGAGGTGCGTGGGGTTACTCTCATCGAGGGCGATTGCTCGTGACGACATACTCAAGGCGCGGTGGTAATCCCCCTTTTCATCTTCGCTTATGAAGTATGCGTAGTTGTTTAGAACCACGATATTGTCGGGATTTAGCTCCAATGCCTTATTATAAGCAGAATAGCATCTCTTCATCGCGGCTTGAGACTTTGATTTTTTGCTTTGCACTAAGGATATTTGATACTCAACATCGCCTATATATCCCCATATTTTAGATAACTCCTTGTTATCTTGTGAATATTTCAGCGCCTCTCGATAGCTCTCGATAGCCACTTCAAACTCCTCTACATATATTTTTGTATTTGCTTTGGTGATATATAATTCTATATGGTCGGGGAATAGCTCTAGCGCGCGATTTACATATAACTCTACAGAGTCTGGGCGACTTTTATAGCTCTCGATTTCGATTATAGATTGAAAATAGTCGAAAACTGGAGGGGTGTCTGCGGCGTGTATTTTATATATCTCCAATGCTTCGTCCAACATACCAAACGAAATGAGATGTTTGGCTCTCAATTCGACAACCTTTTGATTTTTAGGGTATTTCAATACAATCTCCGATATTAATTCGGTGATTGATACATAATTTGCCCTATAAAACTCCTTGTTGCCTATCAATCTATTTAGTATCGACACCGATTGATCGAGGCTAAAATCGTCGCTTGCGAATAGAAGTTTAAGGGTTTCGAAATACTCTTTTTGTCGATTTCGCTTTTCGTAAAATTCGCTCATCGAAACAAGCGTCTCACTCGACGATGGATCTATATCCAACGCCACACGATACTCCACCTCCGCAAGGGAATCTCGACTTGTTGCCGCATAAACATTTGCCAACGAGAGTCTTGATTGGATGTCATATGGGGTATTTGCCACCATATCTAACGCCTCATCCAATGCTCTTTGCTCTTGCATAGTCGAAAGCAGAAGTTCCTGTTTGATTTGACTCAAATAGGCTCTTTTCCCCACCTTCATCTCCGCGGAATCAAGCACCGAGATTGCCGAGTGTGGACGAGATGTGAATTGATATAGAAGAGCCAATATTCGATAGTAATCGGGGTTATTGGGTTCGCGTCGAATCATTTGTCGAAATAGAGATGTCGCAACTGCATAATCTCTATTCATCAACAAAGTTTGAGCGTAATGCTCTTGGCTCCACTTGTTTGTAGTGTCTGCAAGGTATGCTTTTTGGGCACGAATTAGAGACTCTTCGATGTCAAATTCGCGCATCAAAATAGAGTATTGATAGTTCGTCGCAATATTGTCGGGCTCTAACTCCAAAGCAGCTTCGAAGAGCTCCTTCGCCGCTTTATTGTCTCCAAACAAATCTCGTTTTACAACTCCATCCGACACAAGCTTTACCACTCTATCGAGGCGCAATGAGTCACCCGAAGCAGAGACTATATCTACTTCGGGTTGACCTATGACGCTTGTCACAATCACTAATAATATGAGTGTCGCAAACCACCTCTTCATATTTACAAAACGCTTTTTACCTATTAAAACGCCCTTACGTCTTTGAATATTGTTATAGAGCTTTGTCGAATTGACCTAGGAATCTGACATCGTTTTCGAAATACAAACGCAAATCCTTCACTCCATATAACAACATCGTGATACGCTCCACACCCATTCCAAATGCAAAACCGCTATATTTCTTAGAGTCAATACCATTAGATTCTAACACATTAGGATCAACCATTCCGCAACCCATAATCTCTAACCAGCCTGTGCCCTTACACACATTACAACCTTTACCTCCACACAAATTACACGACACATCGACCTCTGCCGAAGGCTCCGTAAATGGGAAGTATGATGGGCGCATACGTATGGTAGCGCTCTCGCCGAAGATCTCCTTTGCAAAGTACAAGATAGATTGCTTCATATCGGCAAACGACACATTCTTGTCGATATATAAACCCTCGATTTGGTGGAAGATACAGTGTGCACGATATGAGATCGCCTCGTTGCGGAACACACGTCCTGGGCAAATTACTCGAATAGGTGGTTTTTCGCGCTCCATGGTGCGCACTTGAATCGACGAGGTGTGTGTACGCAACAAAATATCGGGCGATTGCGAGATAAAGAATGTATCCTGCATATCGCGCGCAGGGTGCTCGGGCGGAAAGTTCAACGCCGAGAACACATGCCAATCATCCTCAATCTCGGGACCCTCAGCAACAGTATATCCAAGTCGTGAAAATACCTCAACTATACGATTTTTTACAATAGATATTGGATGACGCGAAGCCAACCCTTCGGCAGACCCTGGGCGAGTGAGGTCGTCGATTGACGAAGTTTCACTTTGCGACGCAGATTCCAGCTCCTCTTTGAGGGTGTTGATTCTATCCAATGCCTTAGTCTTCAACATATTTAGGCGCTGACCCAATTCGCGTTTAAGCTCTGGGGCTACGGTTTTAAATTCATCCATTAAGGCGCTAATTTCACCTTTTTTGCCCAATAGCTTAATACGTAGAGCCTCAACATCAGCTGCGGCATTTGGTTTGAAAGAGTCTATGTGATGCAATAACGCATCTATTTTTTCGTTAATCATTTAAATATATATATTTTATGTTTCTTCTTCAGTTTTTTCTTCTTAACTTTGGCAAAGTTACAAAAAAGTTGCAGAATGCGTAGATTTTTACTCTCTTTTATTACGACTCTTTTTATTTTAACTAATTCAGCATATGCTCAGAGAGTCGGAGTTGTTATGAGTGGTGGTGGCGCGAAGGGTCTCTACCATATTGGTGTGCTTCAAGCTCTCGAAGAGAACTCTATTCCGATAGATTATGTGGGTGGCACATCTATGGGTGCTATTATAGGTAGCCTCTATGCAGCAGGATACTCACCCGACGAGATAGCGGAGATCGCCACTTCGGGAAAGTTGGAGAGTTGGGTATCGGGAAAAATTGATAATAATTATGGTTCCTACTTTCGCGAACATAACCAATTTAAGCGCGAAGATCCAATACTCACCATAAGATTCGACACCAAAAACCCAGAGACAACGCTCCATTTGCCACGAGGCTTTATCCCCTCAATTCAAATAGATATGGCGCTTGGTAGCTATTTTTCACCAGCTAACGTTGTATCTAAAGGTGACTTCAGCCAACTCATGGTTCCCTTCTTTTGTGTGGCTAGCGACATCAATTCGGAGCGACAAAAAGTTGTCTTTACACAGGGTGATCTCGGGCTTGCTGTGCGAGCTTCTATGGCTTTACCTTTGGCATTCAAGCCCATAACTAGAGATAGTATGATTTTGTATGATGGAGGCATTGTTGATAACTTCCCGTGGCGTTCGATGGCTGAGCTACACTCTCCCGACGTAATAATCGGAGTGTCGTGCAGTTCAAAAAATGTCGACACCTCTAAAGATATTTCGATAATAGATCATGTGCTTCTACTCACCATGAATCGTTCGGATTACAACATCCCCGACTCTTTGGGTATTATGATCGAACGAGAGGTTCCCACAGGAACATTGGATTTTTCGGATGTTCGTAAAGTGATAAGGATGGGATATGATGACACCATATCTAAACTAGACTCCATAACTCTCCGCATATCATCGCGCCGTACCCCTCCCGAAGAGTTTGCCGTGCGCCGCAAAGAGTTCGTCGCAAAGAGACCCGAACTAATATTCGATAGCTACAAGGTCGATGGTTTAACCCCCGACCAGGAGCAATATGTATATGAATATATGTCAACAACACGCAAAGAATTCGCTGCCAACCCGCAAGAGATGACATTTAGTGAACTGGAGACAAATTTATACAGCATATTATCATCCAATGACTTTCTTTCCGAATATCCAATTATAAATTTTGATGACTCAACACAACGATATAATTTTAATATTGCACTCACCACAAAACCCTCTCTTAAATTATCCTTGGGAGGTAACTTATCATCTACCGCATTCAACCAAATATATCTAAGTTTAGATTATCACACTATTGGGGCTGTAGCTAAAACTGCATATGCAGAGGTATATTGGGGGCCTGCATACACAACTGCAATTATCGGTGGACGCATGGATGCTTATCGAAAAGCCCCTCTATTTTTGGATAGTTACCTTTGTTTGTCATCCAAAAATCTCAACCATGGCAACTTCGGAAACCTCACAGATGTAAGCAACACTTTGGGGGTAAAAATAGGCGATAACTACCTATCGCTTGGAGCTGGATTCCCCATATCAAAGAGAATGATGTTTACGGCACGAGCCAATGTCGGACGCGAGAATTACGAATATGCGGAGCAATATGCCAACTCATCGGTTATTGATAGCTCGAAGAGTATAGATCAAACTAAATTACGATTTATGGCCGTTAAAGGCGAAGTCGAACGCATCACACTAGATAAGTTATTATTCCCGACAAGAGGTTCTAAATTAACACTTTCGGGCATGGTTCTCTTTGGTAGAGAGTCAAACTATTGCAAGGATGTGGATGTGGTGAAGCTATTCGAAACCATCCCTAAAATCGACCACCGATGGTTTGGTGTGCGTCTAAATTATGAAAAATATATCACCTCACCTAGATCAAAATCTTGGTTTTCGATGGGTTTAAATCTCGATGGTGTGTTTACTACAGTCGATGATTTAGCTACATTCACAGCAACAAGCCTTGCTTTGCCTGCATATAACCCAACTCTCCATTCGCAAATGGTCTTTTTGCCCGAATATTCAGCTCGACATTATGTCGGAGGAGGATTGATCCCACAATTTACACTCTACAAAAATCTATATGCACAGTGCGGTGTATATGCTATGTTTCGGGAGAAATATATAGATGAAAAGGGTGAAGTGTCACGACCTATTGGAGACTCATATAGCATGCAGTTTATTTCGGATCTCTCGATTTTTTACCACACGCGCATGGGACCTGTGAGCCTCGCACTCACCAAATATAATCTGCATAATATGGATAACCTATACCTCACCTTTAATTTCGGATTCTCAATGTTTGCCCCTAAGGGAACATTCTACTAACACCTAAGTAAACATTCCACTCATTTGATTCTCTTGGAATCCCTATCTTTGTCCGCACACCCAGTTAAGGCAAAAAAGCAATAAACCAATGAAAAGAAAAAGTTATGATTTGGCGTTCAAACAACGCGCAATAAAATTGAGTGAAAATTTAGGGAGTATTCAACAAGCAGCTAAAGAGTTAGGTATCCGTAGCGATCTTCTCAGTAAGTGGCGACGTGCCGTCCATCAACACCCCGAATCCCCATTTCCAGGAAAGGGGAACGAACGCCTCAGCGAGGATCAGTGCAAGATCCGTGAGCTAGAAAAAGAGTTACGAGAATCGAAATTAAGTAGCGCAAAAAAATTATTGCGATATTTTTCGTATTTTCTTTGGATAATTGGCAAATATTTCGTATATTTACTTCATAATCAGAAGTTTATATGAGATACATTATACTTTCGGAAA